>CAYGCW010000174.1:5805-6180 GCA_964348465.1 uncultured Acidimicrobiia bacterium
GGCGCCGCCCCCGACGGCGTCACCACCGGCGCATCGTTCACCGCCGCCACGGTGATGCCGATGGTGTCCGAGTCGGTGTCGTCGCCGTCGTCGGCGGTGAAGGTCACGGTCCGGGCGGCGGTTGAGGGATCATCGGAGGTGTTGGCGTAGGTGACCGACTGCAACGCCGTCTGGTAGGCGCCGATGGTCACGGTTCCCGACAGGGTCAGCACCCCGGTCCCGGCGTTGTAGGAAGCGGTGGGTTGGCTGGCTCCGCCGCACGCTCCGCAGGCCAGCACGTCCTCGCCGGTGGCGAACCCGCCTGTGATCGCCACCGTGGCACCCTCCAGGTCGGTGTCATGGGCGTCGGTTACGGTCACTGCTCCGTCGATGGCG
>CAYGCW010000175.1:0-2307 GCA_964348465.1 uncultured Acidimicrobiia bacterium
ACCTCGACGCGTTGTACGACTCGTAGCGGCGCACGAGCGACACGGTGGTCGGGGCGTGGCATGGCCGCTGAATGCTCCCGTTCGGTGCGCGCGCCCTACGTCGGAGGGATAGGCTTGTAGCAAGGTGACATCCCGGCCGCCATGAGGCCGGCAACTGCCGAACAGGGGAGGAGCGGTATGGCTCAGCGAGTCAATCACCAGGAGATCGTCGGACACCTGCTCGAAACGAAGGCGGTGGACTTCGAGGCGATCGGCAAGGCATTTGCCAGCGCCGGCCCCCAGCTGTCGCTCGCCGACGAGCCGTGGGAGAGCTTCTGCGGGACGATGCGCCTGTTCATCAGGCTCTACGTCATCGGCCCCTGGCCGGGCCCGATCATCGAGGATCTCGGCCAGCTGAAGGAACAGCTGGGAGGTCTGCGGGGCTGAGAAGCTTCGCTCCTGTGGGTCGGCGCGCCCGGACGGTATGACCGGCTCGGCGAGCAGCGGCCCCACCCAATGGGATCGGGATGACCTGGCGCAGCGCCTGTGTGCCGCGCTCGAACTGGCGCGCCGAGCCGTCGTTCGCCTGGGCACCGACGGCTACGCCGATGCGGAGGAGCCCGCCAACGACGTACGGCCGGAGAAGGTCATCTCCGAGACGGGCTTGCTCCTCCTGGCGGCGTCCAGAGTGAGTCATGCCCAGGTGCGCGCCTCCGTCGATGATGTGGCGCGGGCGCTGGTACCCCGCGCCCGCAGCGAGCGGATGGTCCTCGGGCTCTGTCTCGAACCGGCGCTCGCCTGGGATTACGCCCAGGCGCACGTCTTCTTGACCCGCCTCGGCTTCCCGGACAGGGAGTTCGACGAGTTGCTCCGGCGTAGCGCGGGCGCGCAGGCTCGGGATGGTCGCGAACGTGTGCCCTATCGGGTACTCGAGAGAGAGTGGCTTCGGGCGGGATGGCGCACCGGGCCCGGGGCGGCCGTCCCTGCCGGCGTCCCCGCCGGTTCGGTTCTGGCCGCGCCCATGGACCTATTCGGCGGGAGCCGCGAGGACGTGTACGCGTTCGCCCACTCCCTCATGTACCTGACCGATCTTGGGATCCGGGAATGTCCGCTGCCGCGTCATCCGGGGGAAGTGCTCGCCGAAGCCGAAGCGGCTGTGGCCCGGTGCCTGGACGAGCAGGACTACGACCTTGGCGGCGAGGTGCTGATGGCATGGCCGCTGACGCGCGCACCTTGGACCGCCGCTGCCACGTTCGGTTTCCGGGTGTTGGCGAGAGTGGAGGACGAAGCCGGTCTTCTGCCGGCGCCAGGGACCCGCCTCGAACGGCTGCAAGCGCTGGAGGCCGATGAACGAACCGACTACTTGCTCGCCACGGGCTACCACACCGCGTATGTCATGGGCCTACTGTGCGCCTTCAGCCTTCAGCCCGGGCCAGCGCCGCCGGTGGCGATTCCGCCTGCCGGCGGGGAGCGTGGTGCCGCCGACGAGTTGCTCGCGTTCCTCGACATTGGGGAGCGTGAGCCGCACTGGCGCGCCGAGTTTCGCCGGTTGGACGCCGTCGAACGCGACGCTCTGGCCGGTCTGGTCTTCGCGGTCGCCGTTCGGCGTCACATCGGCCGCCGTGACTTCGGGGCGGTGAGGCGGGTCCTCGAGATCTGCCACCGTCGGGGTCTATCAGACTCGCCCGCCGCCAGCCAGACGGCGGAGTTGCTGGAGCGCCTCGCGCTGCTCGCGGAGACCGTCGCGCGCGGCCGATCCGAGATAGAGACCCAAGGGTCGTAGGCACTCCGAAGCGGTCTTGGGCCGTCCCTTCGGGCGCCTCGCGACCGGGGCCAAACGGCCCTAGCGGGTGCGTCTCCGGATGCCTTACCTTGGTTGACAACCAACCACGGTTAACCAACCGGGGTGAGAAGCGATGCCGTCGACTCCGGCGATGACGCGGCCGGCGGACGGGCACCCGCCGGCGGGTGCGTTCGGGCGGCAGGGCGGGCTCACCGCCCTGCTGCGAAGTGCGCACATCTTCGCGTCGGTCGTGCGGGACGTCCTCGAGGTCGAGACCCTTCGCCAGGTGACCTCGGCCCCTCTGTCGCCTTCGCAGTTCGGGCTGCTGAAGCTGATCTCCCGGAACGGCCACCACCGGGTCGGCGACGTGGCTCGCATGCTCGGCATCAGCGCCGCTGCGGCCACCAAGATCGTCGACAAGCTCGAAGGACTGGGGCTCGTGAGCCGCGTCCCCTCTCCAGACGACCGGCGAGCCACGCTGCTGGCATCGAGCCGCGAACTCGGTCATCCGCCGGGTGAAGTCGCCATTGCATGGCTGCTGCATA
>CAYGCW010000175.1:2317-6132 GCA_964348465.1 uncultured Acidimicrobiia bacterium
GAGCCACGCTGCTGGCATCGAGCCGCGACGGGCGGCGGCTGGTGGCGGACTACGAGGCCGCCAAGACCGCCCGGCTCGATCCGGTTCTCGACGAGTTCACCGAAGACGACCTGGCGGGGCTGGCCCGACTGATGGGCCTGCTGTCCGCGCGGCTCCTCGCCGCCGACGGAGAGCTGCAGGGAAGCGTCTGCCTGCGGTGCACCGGCTACTACGACCCGCAGTGTCCGCTCCGGCGCCTGGGTGTCCGCTGCCCGTACGCCCGTTCGGCGGGGAGACCGGCATGAGACTGTGGCGCCGTCCGCTCGACGCCGACCGGGTGCGGCCGCCGCGCGGCGAGGTGCGCATCCTGGTTGACCGCTGCAAGGGGTGTGAGTTCTGCGTGGAGTACTGCCCTCGGGACGTGCTCGCGATGTCGACCGAGTTCAACCGCAAGGGCTATCACCCGCCGGTGGTCGTCAAGGAGGGCGCGTGCCTGAACTGCAATCTCTGCGAGGTGATCTGCCCGGAGTTCGCCATCTACGCGGTGCCCGTCGCGGAGGTGGCGTCGTGAGGGCCGACCCCGCCGGAGTGCTGACCGGCAGCCACTACTTCGACGGCGACTACGCCTGCGGGGAAGGGGCGTTGGCGGCGGGCTGCCGTTTCGCCGCCGGGTACCCGATCACCCCGTCCACCGAGGTGGTGGAGCGCATCGCCCGCCGCTTCCCGACGATGGGCGGATCGTTCATCCAGATGGAGGACGAGCTGGCTTCGATGGCGGCGGTGGTCGGGGCATCGTGGACCGGCACCAAGTCGATGACGGTCACCAGCGGCCCCGGCTTCAGTCTGATGATGGAGAACATCGGGCTGGCGGCGATGATGGAGACGCCATGCGTCGTCGTCGACGTGCAGCGGGGGGGACCCTCCACCGGACTGCCGACGATGGTCGGCCAGGGCGACGTCATGCAGGCTCGCTGGGGGTCGCACGGCGACTACGAGATCATCGCTCTCAGCCCGCAGTCGCCGCAAGAAGCGTTCGACCTGATGATCGACGCCTTCAACCTCTCCGAGGTCTACCGGGTGCCGGTTCTGTTCCTGATGGACGAGTGCGTTGGCCACATGACCGAGCGGGTGGTGATCCCGCCCGCCGACGAGATCCAGGTGGTGCCCCGCCGGCTCACGGCGTTGGCGCCCGAGGAGTTCCAGCCCTATCGGGTGAACGGCGAGCTGGTACCCGAGTTCGCGCGGGCCGGCGACGGCTACCGGTTCCACACCACCGGCCTCACCCACGACGCCCGCGGCTACCCCGTGATGAGCGCCGAGGTCCAGGAACGGTGTGTGCGCCGCCTGGTGGAGAAGATCCGGCACAACCGGGAGCGGATCGTCCGCTGCGAGGAGGATGGGACGGACGGTGCCGACGTTGTCGTGGTCAGCTACGGGATCACGGCACGGGTCGCCAGGGCCGCCATCGACATCGCCCGCCGCCGGGGAGTGAGCGCCGGCTCGCTGCGTCTGGTGGTGGTGTGGCCGTTCCCGGAGCAGCGGATCCGCGAGATGGCGGGCCGGGTGCGGTCGTTCGTGGTGCCGGAGATCAACTACGGGCAGATCGTCCTCGAAGTGGAGCGGTGCGCGGCCGGCCGGGCGGAGGTGTGGCCGGCGCCGCACGGCGGCGGCGGCGTGCACGACCCCCAATCGCTCGCCGAGGTGATCGTGGAGGCGGCCCGATGAAGGTCGAGGTCAGGACCGACATGGCGTGGGAGGAGCACCCGATCGCCCCCTTCGTGCGGACCGAGCGGATGCCGCACGTGTGGTGCCCGGGTTGCGGCATCGGCACGGTCGTGAAGTGCTACGCCACCGCCCTCGAACGCGCCGGCCTGGACCTCGACAAGGTCGCCGTCGTCTCCGGGATCGGGTGCTCGGGCCGCGCCGCCGGCTATTTCAAGCTCGACGGCTTCCACACCACCCACGGGCGCGCCATACCGTTCGCGACCGGCCTGGCGCTGGGCCGACCCGAACTCACCGTGACCGTGATGTCGGGCGACGGCGACCTGGTGGGCATCGGCGGCAACCACTTCATCCACGCCGCCCGCCGCAACATCGACATGCTGGTCATCCTGATCAACAACTTCATCTACGGCATGACCGGCGGCCAGAACGCGCCCACCACGCCGCTGACCGCCCGCACCTCGACCATGCCGTTCGGCAACTTCGAGCCGCCGTTCAACCTCCCCCACCTGGCAGCCTCCAGCGGCGCCCCGTACGTGGCGCGCTGGACGGCGCTGCACATCCGCCGGCTCACGTGGTCTATCCAGGAGGCGCTCGAGCGTCGGGGCTTCCGGTTCATCGAGGTCATCGCGCCCTGTCCGGTGTTGTACCTGCGCCTGAACCGCCTCGGCTCCGGGCTCGACGAGATGCGCTTCTACCACGACAACGCCGAGATCCGCAACGGCGCCGATACCCGAGAGCTCAACATCGGCTTCCACGAACCGATCGTCTGCGGCAAGTTCGTAGACGAGGACCGGCCCACGTACGACGAATTGCGCGACGACCATTACCGGGAGGTACTCGGCGACGAGTACGTACCCATGCCGCCCGAGGGAGGGATGATCCATGGCTGAGCCGCAGCGCCTCGAGATCCGGTTCACCGGACTCGGGGGCCAGGGGGTGGTGCTGGCGGCGCATGTGGTGGGCCGGGCCTGCGCCATCGAGGCCGGCCGCAACGCCACGATGATGCAGAGCTTCGGGCCGGAGGCGCGGGGATCGGCGTGCAGCGCCACCCTGGTCGTCTCCGACGCCGAGGTGCTCTACCCGTACGTCAATGGCGTCGACATCCTCGTCGCCATGTCGGCGGAGGGCTACGAGAAGCACGCCGACACGCTCAAGGACGACGGCCTGCTGCTCTACGAGGCCGACCTCGTCGAGCCGGCGCCGGGCCGGCGGGCGCTCGGGATCCCGTCCACCCGCATCGCCGAGTCGCTGGGCCGCTCGATCGTGCAGAACATGGTCATGGTCGGGTTCTTCGCCGGCGTGACCGGACTCGTCCCGGTGGCCGCGGTGCGAGCGGCCGTGGAGGCCTCGGCTCCTCCCGGCACGGCGGAGCTGAACCTGGCCGCCTTCGCGGCGGGGCTCGACTACGCGGACGCGAAGGTGCCGTCGGGGGCGCAGGCAGGGGACGCCGATGCCTGACCCGACCGCCCCCGGCGCGGCTGCGGTCGGCCTGCTGCCGATGCGGCCCATCGCTCCTGCGCCCTGCACCGCCGCCTGTCCGGCCGGCGTGAACGTCAAGGCGTACGTCTCGCTGATCGCCGAGGGACGGTTCGCCGACGCCCTCGAGGTGGTGCGGCGCCGCTGTCCGCTGCCCAGCGTCTGCGGCCGGGTGTGCCACGCCCCCTGCGAGGCCGCCTGCATCCGCGCCGATCACGACGACCCGGTGGCGATCCGCGCCCTGAAGCGCTTCGTCGCCGACGCCGCCGGCTCCGCAGTGTGCCTGCCGGAACCGGCTCCCGACCGCCACCAGGCGATAGCCGTCGTGGGCTCAGGACCGGCGGGCCTCACGGCCGCCTACGACCTGCGGCTGCTCGGCTACCGGGTCACGATCTTCGAGGCCGAGGACGAGCCCGGCGGGATGCTCCGCCACGGGATCGCCGAGTACCGGCTGCCCCGGGACGTGCTCGACGCCGAGCTAGGGGTGCTCTGGCGCTCCGGCATCGAACTGCGCACCGGTCATCCCATCGCGAGCCCCGCCGACCTCGCCGGTCTGCTCGGCGATGGGTACGACGCGGTGCTGCTGGCCGTCGGCGCGCAGCGGGGCCGTCCCCTCGGCGTGGCCGGGGAGGAAG
>CAYGCW010000176.1:0-6109 GCA_964348465.1 uncultured Acidimicrobiia bacterium
ACTCCCGCCCCGCGGTGCGGAGCAGGCCTCCCTCAGCTCTCGCGGCGGCCGGGGCGGTAGTAGCGCCCGGAGAGGATGGTCCGGCCGCGCGTCTCCAGCAGCCAGGTCGACCCCTTCTCCCACACCAGGCCGGCATCGAGCTCGGCGCCGGCGGCGGCTGCGGCGCCGATGAGGTCGGCGATGTTGTCGCCGTGGGTGCAGAGGACCGCCGCCTGCCCGGCCAGCTCGCCGACGAGCTGGAAGGTCGGGTGGACCGGCGCCCGGTCGGCGAGACGCGGTTCGGGCTCCGGCTCCATCCCCAAAGCCTGCGCCAGGGGCGCGACGCTCTGCACGCAGCGGACGAACGGGCTGGTCATCACCCTGGTCACCGGCAGTTCACTCAGGAGCTCGGTGGCCGCCGCCACCTCGGCGTGACCGGGACCGCACACGGGGCGCACCGCGTCGGGGCCGTCCCACTCCGCCCGCACGCCGGCGTAGGCGTGGCGCACCAGGTACAGGCGGCCCCGGTCGGGGCCCGCCAGGCGGCGCGCCGCCCACGCGAGCACGTTGCGATCCCTGCGGTAGGTGACGAGCCTCATCGCATCGACCGCGTCCAGCCAGCGCAGCTCGTCGACCTCGTCGTTGGGAGAGAAGCGGCCGGCGCCGGCCTCCACGAGCCAGTAGTGCACGATCTTCTCCCGGTCGCCGACCCGGTATGCCACGGCGCCCAGCTCGGGGCCGAGGCTGGGGGCGAAGCCGGTTTCCTCGGCGACCTCGCGCGCGGCGGCGTCCGGCGCCGGCTCCCCCTCGTCGGCCTTGCCCTTCGGCAGGGTCCAGTCGGTGTAGCGGGGCCGGTGCACCAGCGCGAACAGCGGCCCTGATTCGGTGAGCCGGTAGACCGCGCCCCCGGCCGCGAGGATCTCCGGCGGCATTCCTCAGGGCCGCGCCCGCTCGAGCGCCAGCTCCTGGAACCGCTCCTGGGCGTTGAGGCCGACCTCCGTGGGCACCTTCTGCCAGGTCCCGTCCAGCTGCAGCGACCACGCCAGCACGTCGTCGGCGAGGTTGACCTCGAGTATCTCCTCGAGGCGGTCCTGCAGGGCGCGGTCCTCGACGGGGACGAGCGCCTCGACCCTGCCACTCAGATTGCGGGGCATGAGGTCCGACGAGCCCAGGTAGTAGGCGGCCTTGCCTTCGGGTCGGCCGAAGCGGAAGATCCGGGAGTGCTCCAGGAAGCGCCCGACGAGCGAGCGGATCCCGATGGGCTCCGACATGCCCGGCACCCCGGGGCGCAGGCCGCAGATGCCGCGCACGATGAGGTCGATGTCGACGCCGGCCTCCGATGCCTCGTACAGCGCGTCGATCATCTGGGTGTCGAGCAAGTGGTTGACCTTGATCACGATCCGGCCCTCTTCGCCCTTCTTCGCCTCCTGGCGGACGCGCTTCATCAGCTTGGTGCGGAGGGCCGTCGGCGCCACCAGCAGCTTGCGGTAGTTGTCTCTGGTGCCGCCGCCGGTGAGGACGTTGAACAGCTCCGAGATGTCGTCGCCCACCGCCGGCCTGGCGGTGAACAGCCCGAGGTCCTCGTAGATGCGAGCGGTCTTGGGGTTGTAGTTGCCGGTGCCGATGTGCGAGTAGCGCCGCAGCTCCGATCCCTCCTTGCGGACGACGAGCGAGAGCTTGGCGTGGGTCTTGAGGCCCATGACGCCGTACACGACGTGGACGCCTGCCTCCTCCAGCAGGCGCGCCCACCGGATGTTGGCCTGCTCGTCGAAGCGGGCCTTCAGCTCGACCAGCACCACGACCTGCTTGCCTGACTGTGCCGCGGCGATCAGCGAGCGCACCACGGCCTCCTCACCCCCGAGGGCGGGGTCGTCCGGCAACGATGTCCGGTACAGCGTCTGCTTGATCGCGAGCACGTCGGGGTCCTGGGCGGCCGTTGCCAGGAACGCGCCTGCCGAAGTGGCGAACGAGTCATAAGGCAGGTGGACGAGGACGTCACCCCTGCGCATGGTCTCGAAGAAATCGGGTGGCTCGCCGCCGATCTCGGTGAGGCGAACCTGCGTCGTCGGCACCCACGGCGGGTCCTTGAGATCGGATCGGGGGAGCGCCAGCAGTGTCGCCAGGCCGCCCAGTTCCAGCGGCGCCTCCGTGAAGTACACGTCGGCCTCTTCCAGCCGCAGCTCCCGCATCAGCAGCCGCAGCGCGGCGTCGGAGATGTCGGGATGCGCCTCCAGCCGGACCGCCCGTGAGAAGCGGTGCCGCATCTGGAGGACGGTCTCCATGGCGGCCAGGAGGTCGTCGGCCTCCTCCTCCTCGACGGCCAGATCGGCGTTGCGGGTGACCCGGAACGGGTGATGAGCCTCGACTTCGAGCCCCGGGAAGAGCCGGTCGAGGTGGGTGGCGATCACCTGCTCCAGGGGCACGAACCGCACCCCGTCGGGGAGGACGATGAACCGGGGCAGGATCGGCGGGACCTTGACCCGCGCGAACTGCGTGGTCCCCGTGGCGGGGTTGCGGACCAGCACCGCCAGGTTCAGCGACAGGTTGGAGATGTACGGGAACGGGTGCGCCGGGTCCACCGCCAGCGGAGTGAGCACCGGGAACACCTGCTGGTCGAAGATCTGGTCCAGCTGGTCCCGGTCCTCCTCGGAGAGCTCGTCGAGGTTGGCGAGGCGGATGCCCTCCGCTTCGAGACCGGGAAGCAGGTCCTTCACGACCAGCCGGTCGATGCGCTCCTTGAGCGTCTCGGTGCGGGGCCTGATCGCCTGGAGCTGCTCCTGGGCGGTCATGCCGTCTGCGGCGGTGGCGGCGACGCCCGCCAGCACCTGCTCCTTGAGCCCGGCGACCCGCACCTGGAAGAACTCGTCGAGGTTCGACGCCACGATCGCCACGAACTTGACGCGCTCCAGCAGCGGCACCTCGGCGTTCTCGGCCAGGGCCAGCACCCGCTCCTGGAAGTCGAGCAGCGACAGCTCGCGGTTGTAGTAGCGGTCTCCCGGTGGAGCGTCCATGGGAACGATGATGTTACGAACGGCCCGGTCGCGCAACCCGGCGGGCCGGGCGCCGGTGGCGCCGGGACCATCGTCCCTACCCGCAGGGGGCCGCCCGACGTACGGTCGGGGCGTGGCCCTGGTCCTGTCGTACGACGCCGTGGGAGCGCTGGTCGGGGAGCTGCGGGCGGCCGGCCGCCGGGTCATCGCGCCCGTACGGCGCGGCGGGGCGATCGTCCTCGACGAGATCGAGTCCCTCGCCGACCTCCCCGCCGGGTGGGCGGCCGACCAGGACGGCGGGAGCTACCGGCTGCGGAGGCTCGACCGGCCGGAGATCTTCGGTCACGCGACGCCGGCCATGCCGTGGAAACGCTGGCTGTACCCGGAGCGGACGCTGCTGATGCGGGCGGTTCGGCGTGACGGGGGGCTCGAGATCGAGCCCCCCGTCCCCGACGGCCCGCCGGCGGCGCTGTTCGGGATCCGCTCCTGCGACGTGGCGGCCCTCGGCATCCTGGACCGGGTGTTCCTGGATCCTGCCGACCCGGGCTATGCGGCAGCTCGGGCCGGGACCCTGGTCGTCGCTGCCGCATGCGGGCGGCCGGAAGGCACCTGCTTCTGCGTGTCGATGGGGACCGGCCCCGCCCCCACCACGGGCTACGACATCGCGCTCACGGAGCTCTGCACGGATGGGCGCCATGAGTTCGTCGCCGTGGCCGGAAGCGAAGCAGGCGCCGCCCTGCTGGACCGCATCCCGTCCCGGGAGGCCACCGCCGCCGACATGGCGGCGGTCGACGATCTCGTCTCGGCAGCTGCGGGCCGCATGGGGCGCAGGCTCGACGCGACCCACCCGACCGCGGCCGCCGGCCACTTGGACCACCCGCAGTGGGATGACGTCGCCCGCCGCTGCCTGGCGTGCGCCAACTGCACGATGGTGTGCCCCACCTGCTTCTGCAGCACCACCGAGGACACGACCGACCTGGCGGGCGCCGTGGCCGAGCGGTGGCGAACGTGGGACTCGTGCTTCACCCTCGACTTCTCGTACATGGGAGGGGCGCCCGTGCGCGCCTCGACCCGGTCCCGATACCGCCAGTGGCTGCTGCACAAGCTCGTCACGTGGCACGACCAGTTCGGCACTTCGGGCTGCGTCGGCTGCGGGCGGTGCATCACCTGGTGCCCCGTAGGCATCGACCTGACGGCTGAGATCGCCGCCCTGGCCCGCGACCCTGGAGCCAGCCCATGATCAAGAACATCCACCAACTGCTCGGAGAGCATCCCCTCTTCCACGACTTCCATCCCGACCTGCTCGACCTGATGGCCGGCTGCGGTCGGAACGTTCGGTTCGAGGCAGGCGACCGGGTGGTGAGCGAAGGCGCCGAGGCGGACCAGTTCTACCTGGTTCGGAGTGGCAAGGTGGCGCTCGAGGTGGCCGTGCCGGGCCGCGGCGCGGTGGTCATCGAGACGCTCGGTCCCGGCGAGGTGGTGGGCGTGTCCTGGCCCTTCCCACCGTACCGCTGGGCGTTCGACGCCGTCGCCGTCGACCCCACGTCGGCCATCTCCATGGACGCAGCGTGCCTGCGCGCCAAGTGCGAGGAGGACCACAAGCTGGGGTACCAGGTGTTCAGCCGGTTCGCCCAGCTCATGCGCGACCGCCTCCAGGCGACGCGCCTCCAACTCCTCGATGTCTACGGGAACCATGCCGGCTGACGTCCCGCTCTCCAATGGGCTCCCGCCCATGGTGCCGCTGCGGTACCGGGTGGCGGCCCGCCGCCGGGAGCTGGCGGACACGGTCACGCTCGACCTCGTCCCCGTCGCCGGCGCCATCCGGCCACCCGAGCCCGGGCAGTTCGACATGCTGTGGGCGTTTGGTGTGGGCGAGGTGCCGATCTCGGTGAGCGGCCTCGACGGAGACGGCGGGCCCATCGCGCACACGGTCAGGGCGGTCGGGGCCGTCACGAGGGCGCTCTGCGCCGCAGAGCCCGGCGACGTCGTCGGGGTGCGCGGACCCTACGGCGAGGGCTGGCACGTCGACCGGGCGGCGGGCGGCGACCTGCTCATCGTCGCCGGCGGCTTGGGGCTGGCACCGGTGCGCCCGGCGATGGTGGAGGCGCTCGCCAACCGCCACCGTTTCGGTCGCATCGTGCTGCTGGTCGGTGCCCGCGACCCCGGGTCGCTCCTGTTCCGGGACGAGCTCGAGCAGTGGCGCGGGCGCTTCGACATCGACGTCGAGGTCACGGTCGACGCCGCGGCGCCTTCCTGGCGCGGAGACGTCGGTGTCGTGACGAAGCTCCTCGGCCGGGCCCCGGTGGACCCGGCCCGGACTACGGCGCTCGTGTGCGGGCCGGAGGTGATGATGCGGGTGGTCGCCCCCCAGCTCGTCGACATGGGCGTCGAGCCGCATGCGGTGCTGCTCTCGGCGGAGCGCAACATGAGGTGCGCCATCGGCCACTGCGGCCATTGCCAGCTCGGGCCGTTGTTCGTGTGCAAGGACGGGCCGGTGCTGCCGTGGCCGCGGCTCGAGCGGCTGACGATGGTGAGGGAACGATGAGTGCCCGCCCGACCCTGGCCGTGTGGAAGTTCGCGAGCTGCGACGGCTGCCAGCTCAGCCTGCTCGACTGCGAGGACGAGCTGCTCGACATCGCCGGCGCGGTCGACATCGCCTACTTCCTCGAAGCCTCCAGCGCGACCGTCGCCGGCCCCTACGACCTGTCCCTGGTCGAGGGCTCGGTGACCACCCCGCACGACGTCGAGCGGATCGAGGAGGTGCGCGGCGAGTCCCGGTTCCTCGTGACGATCGGCGCCTGCGCCACCGCAGGAGGGATCCAGGCGCTCCGCAACTTCGCCGACGTCGAGGAGATGCTGTCGGTCGTCTACGCCACCCCGGCGTACCTGCAGACGCTCGCGACGTCGACGCCGATCTCCGCCCACGTCCCCGTCGACTTCGAGCTGCGGGGCTGCCCGATCGACCGGCGCCAGCTTCTCGAGGTGTTGAGCGCCTTCCTCGTCGGCCGCAAGCCGCATGTCCCCGGCCACAGCGTCTGCGTGGAATGCAAGCTGCGCGGCACCACCTGTGTGCTGGTGGCGGCCGGCACGCCATGCCTGGGTCCGGTCACCCACGCCGGCTGCGGGGCACTGTGCCCTGC
>CAYGCW010000177.1:0-6100 GCA_964348465.1 uncultured Acidimicrobiia bacterium
CCGAGCATAGCGGCCACGACCACGTCGCGGCCGGTGCGCAGGCCGCCGTCGGTCTCCACGATGATCCGCTCCCGCAGGCCGTTGGCGACCAGCGCCTGGTGAGTCTCCGCCAGCCCCAGCTCCCATGGCGATCCGGCGTGCTTGATCGACACCAGCGGCGACGCCCCCGTCCCGCCGTCGCTCCCCGAGATCAGCACCGCGTCGGCCCTGGCCTTGGCGACGCCGACCGCGATCGTCCCTACTCCCGGTTCGGACACCAGCTTCACCGAGACCCGGGCCAGCGGCTTGAAGGTCTTGAGGTCGAAGACGAGCTGCGCCAGGTCCTCGATGGAGTAGATGTCATGGTGCGGCGGCGGCGATATGAGCGACACTCCGGGCTCCGTGTGGCGCAGCCGGGCGATCTCCTTCGACACCTTGTGGCCGGGCAGCTGGCCCCCTTCGCCTGGCTTCGACCCCTGCGCCATCTTGATCTGGAACTCCTCGGCCGATGCCAGGTATGCGGGCGTCACGCCGAAGCGGCCGCTGGCGACCTGCTTGATGCCGGAGTTGCGCGGCGTCAGATAGCGCTCGGGGTCCTCACCGCCCTCCCCGGAGTTCGAGAGCCCGCCGATGTATGCCATCGCCTCGGCCAGCGCCTCGTGGGCCTCCTTCGAAAGCGCCCCGAGCGACATCGCGGCGGTCGTGAAGCGGCGCATGATCTTGGCGGCCGACTCGACCTCCTCGAGCGGCACCGGGTCCCGGTGCACGAACGCCAGCAGGTCGCGCAGCTGGGCGATGGGACGCCTGCGGGTGATCTCGTCGAGGTAGGCCTCCCAGTCGGCGTAGTCGCCTGATCGGGCCGCCTTCTTCAGCGCCAGGACGGCCTTGGGGGACGTGACGTGGGGGATGCCGCCCCGCCGGTGCTTGTAGAAGCCGCCTGCGTGCTCCTCCCCGGCGGCGTAGAGGGCGTGCAGCGCAACGGCGTCGGCGGCCAGCCGGTCGAAGCCGGACCCCCGGACGCGGTGCTGGACGAAGCGGAAGGCGAGGTCCATCACCTCCTCGTCGAGCCCGATCGCCTCGAACAGCTCGCTGCCGCGGTACGCCGAGATCGTGCAGATCCCCATCTTCGACATGATCTTGAGGAGCCCGTCCTCGAGCACGCCCCGGTAGTTCTCCTGGGCGGCCACCGGGTCGACGTCGACCTCGCCGGCGGCCGCCATCGCCCGCACCTGCTCGATGGCCAGGTAGGGGTTCACCGCCGACGCCCCGAATCCGATGAGGCACGCCAGGTCGTGCTCGTCGCGAGGCTCGCCCGACACGACCACGATCGAAGCACCGAGCCGGAGTCCGGCCTCGATGAGACGGTGGTGCACGGCGCCCACCGCCAGCGTCATGGGGATCGGCGCCCGCGCGGCGTCGACCTCGCGATCCGAGAGAATCAGGATCGTCGTACCGTCCCGGACTTCCTGCTCGGCCCGATCGCACAGGGCGTCGAGGGCGGAACGCAGGCCGGCAGTGCCGGCTGCGGCGGGGAAGAGGGCTTCCAGCCACGTGGAGGGGAACTCGGACGCGTCGAAGCCGGTGATCCTCTCGACCTCGGCGTCGCTGAGCACCGGCGATGCCAGCTCCATGAGATGGGCTTGCTGCGGTGTCTCCTCCAGCAGCGAACCTCGCCGGCCCAAATAGGTCCGCAGCGACATCACCAGCCGCTCGCGGATGGGGTCCATGGGCGGGTTGGTGACCTGGGCGAACATCTGGTGGAAGTAGCGGTTGATGCGCTGCGGCACCTCCGACAGCGCCGCCAGGGGCGTGTCGTTGCCCATCGACAAGGTGGCCGGGCGGCCCTCGGCCATCTCGGCGAGCACCAGCCGCCGCTCCTCTGCCGTGTAGCCGAACACCCGCGCCAGCCGGGCTGGGTCGAAGCGCACGTCCTGGAGATCGTCGAATGGGTCCTGCACATAGGCCGTCTGGGTGCTGATCCACTCCCCGTACGGCCGGCGACGGGCAAGCTCCGCCTTGATCTCTTCGGAGAAGCGGACGTCGCCCGTACGCAGGTCGACCGCCACCATCTCCCCCGGACCGAGCTGCCCGGTGGCGGTGGCTTCGGACTCGACCTCAGGCGCCACCCCGGCCTCGGACGCGACGAGGACCGCGTCCGGAGTGAGCGTCCAGCGGGCCGGACGGAGGCCGTTGCGGTCCATGGCGGCGAGGACCTCCTGCCCGTCGCTGGCGGCGATGGCGGCCGGCCCGTCCCAGGGCTCGCTGAGGAACGCGTGGTACTCGTAGAAGGCGCGCAGGCCGACGTCGAGGTCGGCGACGTTCTCCCAGGCGGCCGGAATCAGCATCTCCTTGACATGCGTCAACGACCTGCCGCTGCGAACGAGCAGCTCCGTGGCGTTGTCGAGGCTGCCCGAGTCGCTCTTGCCGGCGGGCAGCAGTGGATGGAGGTCGGCGACCCGCTCGCCCCAGAGGTCGGAGTGGACGTCGACCTCCCTGGCCTTCATCCAGGCCCGGTTCGACTGCACGGTGTTGATCTCGCCGTTGTGGGCCAGCAAGCGGTTGGGCTGGGCGCGATCCCAGGACGGGACGGTGTTGGTGGAGTAGCGCTGGTGGAACACCGCGAAGTCCGTGGCGAAGTCCGGATCGTTCAGGTCCCAGTAGAAGTCGTCGATGTTGCGGGCGGTGAACAGGCCCTTGTAGACGACGGTGCGGCAGGAGGACGAGGGGACGCTGAACCCGTCGACGCCGGCTGCGGCGACGGCTCGCTGCGCGCACTTGCGGGCGAGCAGGAGACGGCGCTCGAACTCGTCTCCGTCCCCGACGGCGGGGGGCGCCCCGACGATCACCTGTTCGATGCGCGGCATCGTCGCCAGCGCCAGGTCGCCGAGAGCCTTGGGGCCGACGGGCACGGGCCGCCATGCCAGCGCTTCCAGCTCCTCCTCGCGCAGCGCCGTCTCGACGGCCTTGCGGCAATACTCCGCGTCGTCTTTGGGCAGAAACGCCATCATCACCCCGAGCCGACCGTCGGGAGGCTGCTCGACGCCCCGCACCGACAGCTCCCGGCGGAGGAGCCGGTAGGGGATGCGGGTCATGATCCCGGCGCCGTCTCCGGTGCCGTCGGCGGCATGGGCGCCGCGATGGTCGAGGTTGCGCAGGCAGAGCACGGCGGTCCGCAGCAGGCGGTGGGTGCGGCGGGTCGAGCGGTCGGCGATGAAGCCGACCCCGCAGGCGTCGTGGTCCCGGGATGGGTCAAAAAACGAGTGGCGCAGCATCGACGCGCCGGGCCGGCCCCGTAGGGCTAGGCCCGCTCCTTCCGATTCGAAGCGCCGTGCCGTTCCATCGATCCCCTCTGCGAATGCCCGAACCCACACGGTGGGTGGGGAGGACCGCCAGGGTAGCAGGCCCGGGTCGGCGCGACCCGGGGCCGCTCTAAGCTCGGCGCATGCCGGTGATCGTGATCGGGGCCGACACCGAGATCGGCGAGGCCATCGTGGAGGCGCTCCTGCCCCGTCGCGGCGAGGTCCGGGCATTCGTGTCGGACCCGGACGCGGCCGCCCGGCTCAAGGAACGGGGCGTGAAGGTCGCCGTCGGCGACGTCTCGGATGCCTCCCACGTCGGCGGGGCCGCGCTCAACACGTTCTCGGCGGTCCTGGTGCCGGAAGCCGCCACCGACGCCAGAGAGCGTTCCTTCGCCGCGGGGGCGAGTCAGGTGTTCGCCATGTGGGCAGAGGCGCTGGGCGACGCCGGCGTCCACCGGGCGATCTGGTTGGCCGCCGAGGATCTGGAGAGCCTTCCGATCGCCACCGCCCCCGAAGTCGCGATCGTCGCGACTGCAGGTCGCGCCCACGCCGACGTCGCCGCCGACGTCGCCAGCCTCGACGAGGCGGCCGTCCTGTGACACACCCTGCCGGCGTCGGCCCGCCGGGTACGCCCGCCACCCTCCGTGATCGCGTAGGGTCGTGGGTGTGCCGGTGCGCGACGAGTATTCGGTCGGCGGCGTAGCCGTCGACGCCGCGGGCAAGGTGGCGGTGATCCGGACCCGCAACCTGCGCGGCGAGCAGGTGTGGGCCCTCCCGAAGGGCCGCCCCGAACCGGGCGAGGCCCCGCTGGCGGCGGCGCTGCGGGAGGTCGCCGAGGAGACCGGTCGCGCCGTGACGGCCGCCGCGGACGAGCCGGTCTACCGGGCCGACTACTGGTACACCGCCCGGGACGGGGACCGGGTGCACAAGCGGGTCGACTGGTTCCTGATGACCGTCACGGGGGCGACCGGCGACGGCCCCGACCCGATCGAGGTCGAGGAGGTGGCGCTGCTCACCCCCACCGAGGCCCTCGACGTCCTCACCTACGCCGGTGAGCGCCGGGCCCTGAGCGAGGCGTTGCTCGGCCGGGCTTAGCCGGTCACGCTTCCGGGGGCGGGGGGCAGCCGTCCACGCCGGCCAGCTCTGCGACCGCCGTCCACAGGCCCTCCCGTTCGTCCGGGGTCTCCCTGGTCCGGTCCAGCCGGTGCACGGGACGTGCCTCCCGGTCGAGCCAGAAGCGCCCCGTGGTCATCGCAGGCTCGGAGGCCGCCGCCAGCCAGACGATCGTGTCGGCCCCCTGAGCGGCGTTGCGCAGGAACGGGCGGGTGACCTTGCGGAACGTCGGCAGCGACTTCTGCACCCCCGGCGTGTCCGCCCATCCCGGGTGCATGGAATGGACGACGATCCCGTCGGCGGCGAGCGCCCTCGCCCCCATCGCCGACAGGATCACCTGCGCCCGCTTGGCCCGCGCATACGCAACGGTCCCGTCGTAGTCCTCCGTGGACTGCAGGTCTCGAACCTCGATGCGCCGGGTGTACATCCCCCCCGACGACACCGCGATCACCCGCGGCGACGCAGCCGCCGCCAGCGCCGAACGCAGCAGCGAGGTCAGCAGGAACGGCCCGACGACGTGGGTGGCGAACGTGGTCTCGATCCCCTGGGGCGACTCCTGCCGATCGGCGAGCAAAGCCCCGGCGTTGTGGATCAGTGCCCGGACCGGCTCGCCGCGCGCCAGAACCTCGTCCGCAAGGCGGCGCACCGAGTCCAGGTCGCTCACGTCGCAGATGCCGACGACGGCCTCCCCATCGCCCCCGGCGGCTGCGAGCTCCGCACTGACCCGCTCGGCCTTCTCCTCGTTGCGCCCCACTACCCACACCCGGGCCCCGAGGCCGATCAGCCCCTCCGCGGTCGCCTTGCCGAGCCCGGAGGTGGCGCCGGTGACGATCACGGACTCCCCTTCGAGCCGGGGCAGGTCGTCGAACCCGCCCCGGCGCAGCCAGTAGCCGAGGTTGGTGAAACTCAGCACCACGGTCTTGTCGAGCAGGTCGTCGACGGAGCGGGGAAGCGCAGGCACGGTCGCACGCTACCGCAACGAAACCGCCGGCCGCGCGGGCCTATGGTGACGGGGTGGAGATCAGGGCCTTGCGCTTCCACGGCGTCGGCGACCTGCGGCTGGAACAGGTCGCGTTGGACGGTCCCCGGGTGGGCGAGGTCCTGGCCCGCGTCGACGCCTGCGGCGTGTGCGGCTCGGACTTGCACTTCCTCGACGGCAGCGCCCGCACCGGCCGCGTCCCGCTCACGCTCGGCCACGAGATCGCCGCCACCGTGGTCGACTCGAGCGACGACCGGTGGCACCCTGGCGACGAGGTGCTGGTACGCACCAGCGTGTTCTGCGGGGGCTGCCGGCCGTGCCGGGCCGGCCGGCCCAACCTGTGCGAGCTGCTCGAGGTGGTGGGCGTCGACCGGGACGGCGGCATGGCCGACGCCCTCGTCGTACCGGGGTCGGCCCTCGCCGACCGGCCCGGCGGGGTCGACGTCGACGCCGCTGCGGTGGCGATGGACGCCGGCGTCACCGCTTACCACGCCGTCGCCCGGCGCGGCGGGGTCCGGCCCGGCGATTCCGTGGCGATCGTCGGCATCGGCGGCCTCGGCACGTTCGGCGTCCAGATCGCCAAGCGGCTCGGAGCAGCTCCCATCGTCGCCGTCGACACCAGCCTCGCCGCCCTCGACAGGGCCAGGGCGCTCGGCGCCGACGAGGTCGTTCACGCCGCCGAGCAGGGCTCGGTGGGACGCCGGATCAAGCTGCTCACGGACGGCGGCGT
>CAYGCW010000178.1:0-3124 GCA_964348465.1 uncultured Acidimicrobiia bacterium
GCCTGGCAGCCGACCACGATCCCGGTGGGAAGGTGGGTGATGCGCACCGCGGAGTCGGTCGTGTTGACGTGCTGGCCGCCGGCGCCCTGGGAGCGGAACGTCTCCACTCGCAGGTCGTCCGGGTTGATCTCGACCTCGGCGACGTCGACCTCCGGGATGACGTCGACGCCGGCGAACGACGTGTGCCGGCGGGCGTTGGAGTCGAACGGGCTGATCCGTACCAGACGATGCACACCCCGCTCCCCCTCCAGGGTGGCGTAGGGGTGGTCGCCGCGCACCGTCAGCGTCGCCGACTTGATCCCGGCCTCCTCCCCCGGCTGCACCTCGTCGAGCTCCACGTCGAGCCCGCTCTGCTCCAGGAAGCGCAGGTACATCCGGAGCAGCATCTCGGCCCAGTCCTGGGCGTCGACGCCTCCGGCCCCGGCATGGACGCTGAGGATGGCGGTGCGGTCGTCGTACTCGCCGAAGTAGAGGCTCTCCCGCTCGAGCCCGCTCAGTTCGGCGTCGATGCGGTCCAGCTCGGCCTCGACGTCGGCGCGGGCGGCGGGATCCTCTTCCTCTTCCGACAACTCGAGCAGCACCTCGGCGTCGTCGACGGCGCGCCCCAGCGACTCCGTCTGGTCGACGATGGCCTCGAAGCGGGCGAGCTTGCGGGTGACCTCCAGCGCCTGCTCCCGGTCTTCCCAGAGGTCGGGGGCGGCGGCGCGCTGCCTCAGCTCGTGGAGAGCTGCGGTCTTCTCATCGACGTCAAAGGAACCTCCGGGCGTCGTCGAGCCGGGAGCGCAGGTCTTTGAGGCGGGCGCGCGGGTCATCGTTCATGGCCAGGAGATGGTAGCGGTGGGCGGCTCGAATCGATCACGCCGTGAGGCGAGCAGCGTGCCGAGGTGGCGGTGCGCGTCGTCCTGCGCCGACCGGCGGATGCTGGGGAGGTCGCTGGCCGGGAGCGAAGGCGCCCGGATGCGCCGGGGCGCACCCGCCGGCCTCCCGTCGACGGAGCACGACACCGGATCGGCGAGGCGAGGAAGGGGCGGTACCCTGCCGGGGTGCTGCCGAACTTCCTGATCATCGGGGCGATGAAGGCCGGCACCACCAGCCTGTACCACTACCTGCGGCACCACCCCGAAGTGTTCATGGCCGACCCCAAGGAGCTGGACTTCTTCGTGGGTCGCTCCGGCTGGCTGCGAGGGAGAGCGTGGTACGAAGCCCATTTCGACGGCGCCGGGAGCGCCACCGCGGTCGGCGAAGCGTCGCCGAACTACACCAAACGGCACGACGACGCCGAGGTGGCGCGGCGGATCTCCGAGCTGCTCCCGGGTGCCCGGCTCATCTACGTGGTCCGCCACCCGATCGAGCGGATGGTGTCGATGTACCGCCAGGTGGTCGCCGACGGCCTCGAGCACCGCCCGGCCGCCGTGGCGTTCGCCACCAACTCCGACTACGTCAAGACGAGCTTGTATGCCTGGCAGCTCGAGCCGTACCTCGCCGCGTTCCCGCCCGGCCAGCTGCTGGTGATCACCTCCGAGGCCCTCCGGGGCCGCCGGGCTGCGACGGTGGCCAGGGTGTTCGAGTTCCTCGGCGTGGACGCTGCGTGGCGGCCGCCGGGCCTCGCCGAGGAGTCGCAGAGCAGCGACCGGTTGCGCGTAGCCCGCCCCGGCGCCGCCCACCTCGCCCGCCTCCCGGGCTACCGGCGCCTCCTGGAGCGGTCGTGGCGGCTGCGGGCCGCCCACCTGCGGCTCACGACCCGGCCGGCTCCCGCGGGTGACCCCGACCTGCCTCCGCACGTCGCGGCCCGACTGCGGGACGTGTTCGCCCCGGACGTCGCCCGGCTCTACCCGCTGGTGGGCGGCGAGTTCGACGGGTGGGGGATCGCGTAGCGCGGCCGGGGGGACAGCGCCTCAGGCGGCTCCGTGGCAGCGCTTGTACTTCTTGCCCGAGCCACACGGGCAGGGCGCGTTGCGCCCCACCTTGTCGGCCGCCTTGGCCGGCCTGCGGGTCGCCGGCTGGCCCGCCTGCTGGAGGCGCAGCTTGGGTTGGGCCCGCTGGGGCTGCTCGACGACCTCGACGTGGAACAGGTAGCGCACGGCGTCGTGCTTGATGCTCGACACCATGCCGGCGAACATGTCGTATCCCTCGCGTTGGTACTCGACGAGGGGGTCCTTCTGTCCCATGGCGCGCAGCCCGATGCCCGCCCGCAGGTAGTCCATCTCGGCCAGGTGCTCCCGCCACTTGTTGTCGACGATCGACAGGACGACCGTCTTCTCGAGGTGGCGCAACACGTCGGAGCCGATCTCGTCCTCACGCTGCGCGTAGTAGGCCTTCCCCTCTTGCCGCACTGCTCCCACCACCTCGTCGAGGAGGGGGTCGGGGCCGAAGGAGGCGCCGTCGAGGCTGGTGGGGAACATCAAGCCGACCCTGGTGACCAGCTCGTCCCAATTCCACTCATCGGGCTCGGTGTCCTCGCCGAGGGCGTCGAACACGAGGTCCTCGAGCACGTCGTCGAGCCACTCTGCCACCAGCTCGTGGCTGTCGTCCTCACGCAGGATGCGGTTGCGCCACTCGTAGATGACGTCGCGTTGACGCGTCATGACCTCGTCGTACTTGAGGACGTTTTTGCGGATCTCGAAGTTCTGGGCCTCGACCTGGCCCTGGGCTCGCTCGATCGCCTTCGTGACCATCTTGTGCTCGATGGGCAAGTCGGGAGGCATCTTCAGCCGGCGCATGATGGACGCCACGCGGTCGCTGGCGAAGCGCCGCATGAGGTCGTCCTCCAGCGACAGGTAGAACCGCGACTCCCCGGGATCGCCCTGGCGGCCCGAACGGCCGCGGAGCTGATTGTCGATGCGCCGCGACTCGTGGCGCTCGGTGCCGAGCACGTAGAGGCCGCCGGCGTCCTTGACCTGCTCGCGCTCCTCGGCAACCTCTCGTTCGAAGCGCTCCAGCTCCTTGGCGTAGGCCTCGTCGTACTCGGGGGTGCCCACGTCGATGCCGTCCTTGTGGACCTGCAGGCGGGCGAGGTACTCGGCGCTGCCGCCGAGGGCGATGTCGACGCCGCGCCCCGCCATGTTGGTCGCGACCGTGACCGCGCCCTTGCGGCCTGCCTGAGCGATGATGTTCGCCTCCCGCT
>CAYGCW010000178.1:3134-3504 GCA_964348465.1 uncultured Acidimicrobiia bacterium
CGTGGTGCTTCGCGTTGAGGACCTCGTGGGCCACGCCCCGCTTGCGGAGCAGGTTCGCGACCCGCTCCGACTTCTCGATGGAGACGGTGCCGACCAGCACTGGCTGGCCCTCCCCGTTCCGCTCGATGATGTCCTCGACGAGGGCGTTGAACTTGGCGTCCTCGGACATGTAGACGAGGTCGGCTTCGTCGGCCCTGGCGACGGGTCGGTTGGTGGGGACCTCGACCACCTCGAGGTCGTAGATCTCCTTGAACTCGGCGGCCTCGGTCTTGGCCGTGCCGGTCATCCCGGCCAGCTTGTCGTACTTGCGGAAGTAGTTCTGGAGGGTGATGGTGGCCAGCGTCTGGTTCTCCTCCTTGATCCGCACCCC
>CAYGCW010000178.1:3526-6084 GCA_964348465.1 uncultured Acidimicrobiia bacterium
TGGTGGAGGCCTTCGGAGTAGCGCCGGCCTTCGAGCACCCTCCCGGTGAACTCGTCGACGATCTTCACCTCGCCGTTGCTGACGAGGTAGTCGACGTCCCGCCGGTACAGCTCCTTGCTTTGGAGGGCGACGTCGAGGTGATGGACCAGGTCCACGTTGGTGAAGTCGTACATGTTGTCGACGCCGAGGATCTGCTCGACTCGCGCCACACCCTCCTCGGTCGAGTACACCTGGCGCTTGCCCTCGTCGACCTCGTAATGGACGTCGCGCCGCAGCCGCTCCACGATGCGGGCGAAGTCCCGGTACCACTTGGCGATGTCGGCGACCCGCCCGCTGATGATCAGCGGCGTGCGAGCCTCGTCGACGAGGATCGAGTCGACCTCGTCGATGATCGCGTAGGCGTGGCCGCGCTGGACGAGGTCCTCGGTCCTCATCGCCATGTTGTCGCGCAGGTAATCGAATCCGAACTCGTTGTTGGTGCCGTAGGTGATGTCGCTGTCGTAGGCGGGCTTGCGTTCCCCGGGCGCCATCCCCGCCTGGATCAGCCCGACGCTGAGCCCGAGGAACCGGTGGATGCCTCCCATCCACTCGGCGTCGCGGCTGGCGAGGTAGTCGTTGACGGTGACGAGGTGGACGCCCTGGCCGGCGAGCGCGTTGAGGTAGGTCGGCATCGTGGACACGAGCGTCTTGCCCTCGCCGGTCTTCATCTCGGCGATCATGCCGCGGTGGAGCGCCCCGGCACCCACCACCTGGACGTCGAAGTGCCGCTGGCCCAGGACGCGCTGCGCAGTCTCGCGAACCACGGCGAAGGCCTCGACTTCGAGGTCGTCGAGCGTCTCGCCTGCGGCGAGCCGGCGCCGGAACTCGACGGTCTTGGCGGCCAGCTCGTCGTCGGTGAGGCCCTGGATCTGGGGCTCGAGGCTGTTGACGTCTACGGCGAGGGACTCGAGGTCTTTGAGCGACCTGCCCTCACCGGCGCGCAGAATTCGGGAGAAGACGGACATTGCCGTAAGTGTAGGGACCGGGAGCCGCAAGGGAAGGGGCGGCCCCGGTCGCCGCTCAGGCGGCCAGGTCGGTCGCCATGGCCACCTCGAGGACCGATGCCGGGTCTACGCCGACCCGGTCCGGCAGCAGCTGATCGACCACGTCGCCGGGGCGGAACGGGACCGGCTCCGGCTCTCCGATCACGTTGCCGGCCGCGTCCTTGACGATCACGACCCGGCTGCGCTCCGGCTCGCCGGGCTCCTGGTCGACGACCAGCACCACCTCGCCGGTCGACATCTGCAGCAGCGAGCCGGGCGGGTAGACGCCCATGAGCTGGATGAACGCCCGCACCAGGTCCGGGTCGTAGGAGGTGCCGGCACCGTTGAGGAGCACGTTGAGCGCCCGGGTCGGCGTCTCCGCCCTCCGGTACGAGCGCCGGGTGGTGATGGCGTCGTAGGTGTCGGACACGGAGACCAACCGGCTGAAGAGGTGCAGGTCGCGGCCGCTGCGGGCGCGAGGGTGGCCGTGCCCGTCGTCGTGCCCGAGCTTGGGGTAGCCGCTCCCGTCGAACCGGGAGTGGTGCTCGAACGCGATCGCGGACGCCAGCTCCTGCCCGACCCCGGACGCCGCAAGGATCGACTGGGCGCCCTCCTGGGGATGACGTTTGATCGTCTCCCAGTCCGATCCCTGGAGGCGGCCGGGGTTGCGGAGGATGGCCTGCGGGACGCCGATCTTTCCGATGTCGTGGAGCAGGGCGCCCGTTCCCAGGTGCCGGAGGCGCTCCTCCGAGAGGCCCACGAGGCGCCCCATCGCCAGAGAGAGGATGCAGGTGTTCACCGAATGGAAGAACGTGTACTCGTCGTGGCTCTTGACCGTCGTGAGCAGAAGCGAGGCACCCGGCTGGGCCAGTGTCTGCTGGAGCAGGCTGTCGACGGCATCGGCGACGGCCCCCATCCCGAAGTCGACTTCGCCGCGCACCGCGATGCCGATGGCGCGCAGCACGTCCAATGACGCTGCGTACGAGCTGCGAAGGCCGACCAACTCGGAGCTCGGCAGGTCCGCCAGCGACAGCGGGCGCTCATTCAGCCGCACGGTGCTGCCGGCCGGCACGTCGTCCGAGAGCCCCGCCACGAACGCGGCCAGGTCGCCGAGGTCGGCGGGCAACACCGGGACGATGAACGTGATCGACTCGATGCCCCGTCCCTGCATCTCCCGCATCAGGCCGTTGAACTCCAGCGAGCTGTGACCGAGCAGCGTGTGATCGAGGTACAGGGCGTCGTCGAGCAGGGTCAGGATGACCTCGCCGGTACCCGCGGCGACATGCTCGGCGGCTTCGGCGCCCTCCCGCAGGGTCTCCTGGATCTGGGGGTGGTCGACCGGGTAGAGGTTGGCCTGGCGGACGGCGCGCCGCAGCGCGGCGAGCAGGCCGTGGGCGCGGACGTCGCTCATCGCTTCCTCCTGAGGGCTCGGCGGGCGCTGTCGCGGCGAGCCCGCGTCACGGAGCCGAACGCGAACCGCTTGGCGGCGTACGCCTCGAGCGCCTTGATCGCCTCCGGGCCGCGCCGGGCGGCGAG
>CAYGCW010000179.1:0-483 GCA_964348465.1 uncultured Acidimicrobiia bacterium
GTCGGGGACCTTCCCGAGGTTGAGCAGGCCGCGGCGGCAGAGCAAGATGAGGCAGGCGAGCCCGTCGAGGAGACATCCGGCGCCTGAGGCGCCCCCAGGAAGCGAATATGGCAAAGACACGCGTTTACGAACTGGCCCGGGAGCTGGGCGTCGAGTCCAAGGAGCTGCTGACGCGCGCCGCGGAGCTCGACATCACGGCGAAGACGGCTTCGTCCGGACTCGACGAGGATGCCGAGGCGCTGCTGCGGATGTCGTTCGAGGAGTCGACCGAGCCCGCTACCGAACAGCCGGCCGCGGTCGCCGTCGCCGAGCCGCCGGCCGCGGTCGCCGAGGCTCCGGTCGTTGTCGAGGCTCCGCCGGCCGCCGCTGCGCCGCCGGTCGCCGCGGAGGCCGAGCCTGCCGCCGAGCCCTCTGCCGAGCCGGCCCCGGAGCCCTCTGTCGAGCCGGCTCCGGAGCTCCCTGCCGAGGCGGCCCCCGAGCCCG
>CAYGCW010000179.1:502-4026 GCA_964348465.1 uncultured Acidimicrobiia bacterium
TGGAGGTGCAAGAAGGCATCACCGTGCGCGAGTTCGCCGACCTCATGGAGCGGGGCGCCGGCACGGTCGTCAAGGCCCTCATGGAGATGGGCGAGATGGCGGCCGCCAACGCTCCCGTTCCCTCCGACGCCCTCGACGTGCTGGGCGAGGCGTTCGGCTACTCGGTCACCGTGGTCGCGGCCCCCGAGGAGGAGGAGACGGTGCCAGTGGTCGCCGAACGGCCCGTCTACGAGGACGACGAGGCCGACCTCCGGCCACGTCCCCCGGTGGTCACGGTGATGGGCCACGTCGACCACGGCAAGACCAAGCTGCTCGACACCATCCGCAAGGCCAACGTCGTCGCCGGCGAGGCGGGCGGCATCACCCAGCACATCGGCGCCTACCAGGTGGACCGCGGCGGCGGCAGGAAGATCACGTTCATCGACACCCCCGGCCATGAGGCCTTCACCGCGTTGCGGGCCCGGGGCGCCAACGTCACCGACATCGTCGTGCTCGTCGTCGCCGCCGACGACGGCGTGATGCCGCAGACGGTGGAGGCGATCAGCCACGCCAAGGCCGCCGGCGTGCCGATGATCGTGGCCGTCAACAAGATCGACCTCGACGCCGCCGATCCCTACTCGGTGCGCGCCCAGCTCACGGAGCACGGCGTGGTCGTCGAGGAGCTGGGCGGCGAGGTCGTGAGCGTCGAGCTGTCGGCGCTGGAGAACCTCGGCGTCGACGACTTGCTGGAAGCCATCGACCTGGTCGCCGAGTTGGAGGAGCTGCAGGCCAATCCGGAGGCTCCGGCGTCGGGGGTCGTCATCGAGGCGCAGCTCGACAAGGGCCGGGGCCCCGTCGCCACCGTCATCGTGCTCCGCGGCACCCTGCAGGTGGGCGACTCCCTCGTCGCCGGCGCCGTGTCGGGCCGGGTACGGGCGATGTTCGACGAGAAGGGCGACAACCTGAAGGAGGCGCGCCCTTCCACCCCGGCGCTGGTGATGGGCTGGAGCGAGGTGCCGACGGCCGGCGAGTGGTTCGAGGTGGTCTCCGACGACAGGGAGGCGCGAACGCTGGCCCAGGAGCGCCTCGACGCCATCAGAGCCGAGGAGCTGGTCGTGCCCAGCGCCCAGGAGCGTCTGGCCCAGCTTCTCGAGCAGCTCCGCTCCGAGGAGCAGGTCGAGCTGCGCATCATCGTCAAGGCCGACGCCCACGGCTCCTTGGAGGCCATCAAGGACGCTGCCACCAAGATCGCGCGCGAGGACGCCCTCGTCACCATCATCCACGCAGCCGTGGGCGGGATCACCGAGAACGACATCGTCCTCGCCGAGGCCTCCGAGGCCGTCGTGTTCGGTTTCAACGTACGGCCGGACAGCAAGGCGCGCCGTGCCGCGGAGCAGGTCGGCATCGAGATCCGCACCTACCGCATCATCTACGAGCTTCTCGAGGACATCGAAGCGATCCTCGTGGGCCAGCTCGCGCCGGAGGAGGAAGAGGTGCTGCTCGGCGCCGCCGAGGTGCGGGCCACCTTCCGGGCGCCGCGCTTCGGCCTGGTGGCCGGCTGCTACGTCACCGAGGGCGAGATGGTGCGCAACGCCCGGGTGCGGCTGGTGCGGGAGGGCGTCGTCGCCTACGACGGCAAGATCGCCTCGCTGCGCCGCTTCAAGGACGACGTGCCCCGAGTGGCCACCGGCTTCGAATGCGGTATCGGTCTCGAGAACTTCCGGGACATCAAGGAGGGCGACGTGCTCGAGTCCTACGAGGTGCGCGAGGTCGCCCGCACCTAGCCATGTACGCGGCGGCACTCCGGGTGGAGCTACGGATCCCCGGCGTCAACTCGTTGAAGGAGAAGCGTTCGAAGGTGAAGGGGCTGGCGTCGTTGCTCACCCGCAAGTTCCCGGTGGCGGTGGCCGAGGTCGGGTTCCAGGACCAGTGGCGCCGCGCGACCATCGGCGTGGCGACGGTTGCGGCGCAGCGCGGCCATGCCGAGCGAGTACTGCACTCGGCCCAGCGGCTGATCGAGTCCCAGCCCGACTTCGAAGTGCTGGAGGTCGGCGTGGGCTGGATGGACCCGGCGTGAGCCGGCCGGCCCGCACCCCCCGTATGCGCCGGGTCAACGAGATCCTGCGCGAGGTGATCGCCGAGGAGGTGGCCGCTCTCAAGGACCCGCGCATCGGTTTCGTGACGATCACCGGCGTCGACACGTCACCCGACCTGCGCAACGCCCGCGTGTACTACTCGGTGCTCGGCGACGACGAGGAGCGCGCTGCCACCGGCAAGGCGCTCCAGCACGCGGCTCCCCACATCCAGGCCGCCGTCGGCGGCCAGGTGCGGCTCAAGTATCTCCCCAGGCTGCACTTCGTCGTCGACGAAGCGGTCGAGCGCGGCCTGCGCATGGAAGAGCTGCTGCGTGGCCTCCATGCGGCCGACCACGTCGAGGAAGACAGCGATGACGATGACGATTGAGGCTGCCATCGCCAAGGCCGCCGCCCTGCTGCGCGACGCAGGCGAGGTCGCCACCGTCGGCCACGTCGCCCCCGACGGCGATTCGCTCGGGTCGTCCCTGGCCCTCGCCCTTGCCGCCCGGAAAGCCGGGAAGAGGGCGCTGGCCTCCTTCGGCGAGCCGCACGTGCTGCCGGACGTGTTCGGGTTCCTCCCGACGGACGGGGTCCTGGTCAAACCGGCCGACTTCTTCACCGCGCCGGAGGTGATGGTGGCGTTCGACACGGCGGCCCCCGACCGGCTCGGCAGCCTGCTCCCGGTCGCCAGAGCGGCCGGCACCCTGATCGTCGCCGACCACCACCCCACCAACGGCGGCTTCGGCGACGTCTCGATCGTCGATCCGGATGCCGCCGCTTCCGCCGAGCTGGCCCACCGCCTCATCGTCGCCGCCGGCTGGGAGGTCGACGCCGACGTGGCGCTGTGCCTCTATGTCGGCCTGGTCACCGACACCGGCCGGTTCATGTACTCGTCGACGACACCGGAGACGCTGCGGCTCGCCGCCGACCTGCTGGCCACCGGGATCCGGCCGGAGCTGGTCGGCCAGGAGCTGTACGAGAAGGTGCCGTTCGGCTACCTCGGGCTCGCCGCCCTGGTTCTCGGTCGCGCCGTGCTCGACGAAGGCCGCTCCCTCGTGTGGTCGGTGATGTACAAGAACGACCTGAAGGAGACCGGCATCACCTACGACGACACCGATCCTCTCATCGACGACCTACGCGTGGCTCGGGAGGCCGGGGTGGCGCTCGTCCTCAAAGAGATCGACGGTGGCTTCAAGGGCAGCCTGCGCTCCCGTGGCGGTGCCGACGTCGGGGCGGTGGCCGCGGCCCTCGGGGGCGGCGGCCACCACAACGCCGCCGGGTTCACGTACGCGGGCTCGGCCGCAGACGCGGTCGCGGCGGTCGTCGCGCTCCTCGATGGCTGACGCGTTCCTGCTCGTCGACAAGGACGGCGGCTGGACGTCACACGACGTCGTCGCCAAGGTGCGCCGGCTGGCCGGCCAGAAGAAGGTGGGGCACGCCGGCACCCTCGACCCGATGGCAACGGGCCTG
>CAYGCW010000179.1:4036-6031 GCA_964348465.1 uncultured Acidimicrobiia bacterium
TCGGCCGGGCCACCCGCCTCATCCGCTTCGTGCAGGACCAGCCGAAGGAATACGTGGCCGTTGCCCAGCTCGGCGTCGCCACCGACACGCTGGACGCCGAGGGCGCCGTCCTGGAGCGCGAGCCGTTGCCGGTGTCCGAAGACGAGGTGCGGGCGGTGCTGGCGCGCTTCACCGGCACCGTGATGCAGGTGCCGCCGATGGTCTCGGCGCTGAAGGTCGGCGGCCGCCGGCTCTACGAGCTGGCTCGCGAGGGCAGGGAGGTGGCGCGGGAGCCGCGTCCGGTCGAGATCCACGACCTCGAGCTGCTCGACTTCGCACCCAGCGACTACCCCCAGCTCACGTTCCGGGTTCGCTGCGGGAAGGGCACCTACGTGCGTACGCTCGCAGACGACCTCGCCGGCGCGCTTGGGGGGCGCGCCCACCTCACGGCGCTGCGGCGCATCGCCGTCGGCTCGCTGCGGATAGACGACGCCCACACCATCGCTCACCTCGAGAAGCTCGCCGCCGAGGAGGCGTTCGCAGACGCGCTGTTGTCTCGCGCCGAGGGGCTGCGCGACCTCCCGGCCGCCGTCGTCGGCGACGAGACGGCGACAGGCGTGGCACACGGCGCCGCCTTCCCCATCAAGGTCCTCACCGGCGACCCGCCTTCGGGCCCGTTCCGGGTTCTCGACGCCGGCGGGAACCTTCTGGCGATCTACCGTGCCGTCGGCAAGCAGGCGAAGCCCGAGGTGGTTGCCACGTGAACGTCCAGCGCGGCGCGTACGACGAGTGGGTGCCTCCCGAAGGGGGCGCGGCCGTCGCCATCGGCGTCTACGACGGCGTGCACCGCGGCCATCAAGCCGTGCTCGCGGCATTGCGCGGCCGGGCTGCCGAGCTGGGCGGCCTGCCGGTGACCGTGCTCACCTTCGATCGCCACCCGCTGGAGATCGTCGACCCCGAGCGCGCGCCGCGGCTGCTCACCTCGGAGGAGCGGAAGCTGGAGCTGCTCGCCGCTCGCGGTGTCGACACCGTGGCGGTGCTGACGTTCGACGAGGAGGTCAGGGCGCTGACGCCGGACGACTTCGCGGCCGACATCCTGGCCGGGGGGCTGGGGGCGTCCCTGGTGGCGGTCGGCGCCGACTTCCGCTTCGGCAAGGGCCGGGCCGGCGACGTCGACGAGCTGCGCACCTTGGGCCTCGGGCTGGGGTTCTACGTCGAGGAGCTGGACCTGGTCGGCGACGGCGCCCCCGTTTCGTCCACCGCCATCCGCGTCGCGATCGCCGGAGGAGACGTGGCGGCGGCGGCCCGCGCCCTCGGGCGGCCGTTCGAGCTGCGGGGGACGGTGGTGCGGGGCGAGGGACGGGGCCGCCAGATCGGCTTCCCCACCGCCAACGTCGAGACCGACCCCCGTCTGCTGGTTCCGGCCCGCGGCGTCTACGCGGTGTGGGCGACGGTCGCCGGCGCCCGCCGTCCCGGCGTCGTCAACGTCGGGGTGCGGCCCACGTTCGGCGAGGACCGCGAGGTGGTGGAGGTGCACGTGCTCGACTTCGACGGCGACATCTACGGCGCCGGGGTGACGCTCGAGTTCGTCGCCCGGCTCCGCGAGGAACGCAGGTTCGCAGGCGTCGAGGAGCTGGTCGCCCAGATCGAGCGGGACGTGGCCGCGGGCCGGGAGCTGCTGGCCGGCTGAGGCCGCGTCATCTCGGGGGTGTTGAGGTGAATCAACACGACAACCGTTGACGGATGCGATACGTTGCGCGCATTGAAGACACAGGTGCGGAGCGATGATCCTGCCGGCCAACTGGTCGCCTGCCGGCTGAGGAGCGAGGGCGAACCCGGCGCACCCCGATCCGAAAGGAGTCACAGACGTGACCAGGAAGCTCCGCTTCCCAATCATCGCAACGGCGGCTCTCGCCATCGCAGTTGCCCTGACCGGCACGGCGCTCGCCGCCGTGACCTTCGATCCTGCTACCGGCACCGGGTTCGTCGGCAAGGGCGATGTCCAGCTCATCTACG
>CAYGCW010000180.1:0-1679 GCA_964348465.1 uncultured Acidimicrobiia bacterium
CGGCCACGCTCACCGAGCTGTTCGGTGGATCGGTGTTCTCCCACGAGCTGTCACATCTCCAGCGAGCCGCCGCCGACATCGCGGTGGATTGGCTGACGATCGAGGCCGGCACTCGATTCGTCGGCCGCTCGCTCGGCGACACCCAGCTCCGGACGATGACCGGGGTGTCGGTCGTGGCCGTGGTGCGGACTGGAGCGGCGATACCCTCCCCGTCACCGACGTTCGAGTTCGAGGAGGGCGACGTCGTCGTCGCAGTCGGTACGGCGGAAGGCCTCGCCGCGGCTGCCGAGTTCTTCAAGTCCGGAGCGTAGGCGGCCGTGCGGGGGACCTTCCTCCTCGAGCTGGGAGGAGTGCTCGTCGCTCTCACGGTCCTCGCCCGCTTGGCCGGCCGTTTCTCCTTTTCCCCGATCCCGCTCTACCTCGGGCTCGGCTTGGTGGTCGGCGAGCACGGGCCGCTGCCGCTCGAGGTGAGCAGGGAGTTCATCGAAGCAGGCGCCGAACTGGGGGCCATCCTGCTGCTCTTCCTGCTCGGCGTCGAGTACTCGGTGGCGGAACTGACCGCCGGAGCCCGGCGAGCATACGTGTCCGGCAGCGCCGATCTGGCATTGAACTTCTTGCCCGGGTTCGTGATCGGGACGGTGCTGGGCTGGTCGCTCACGGCCTCCTTCCTGCTCGGCGGCGTCACATACATCTCATCGTCGGGCATCGCCGCCAAGCTGATGGGCGACCTCGGCTGGCTCGGCAACCGGGAGGCGCCCGCCGTCCTGGCGGTTCTCGTCATCGAAGATCTGGTGATGGCCGTCTATCTGGCCGTTGCCGGGGCGCTCGTGTTCGGCGCCGGCCCGGGTGGCATCGCCGCCGCGATCCTGGGAGCAGCCGCCATGGTGCTGATCGTGCTCATCGCCGCCTCCCGTTTCGAGGCCCACATCAGCCGAGTGGTCTTCGCACGCTCCGACGAGTCGCTCCTCCTGGGGCTGCTGGGGATGGTCCTGGTCGTTGCGGGACTGGCCGAGCATGTCCGCGCCTCGGCGGCCGTCGGGGCGTTCCTGGTGGGGCTCGCCGTGTCGGGCGAGTCGGCACGACGCGCCGGTCAGTTGCTGAGACCGCTCCGCGACCTCTTCGGCGCGGCATTCTTCGTCTTCTTCGGGCTCCAGGTGGACCCGGGCGCGATACCGCCGGTGCTGGCGCCGGCTCTGTTGCTGGTGGCGATCGCGACGGCGACCAAGCTCGCGACCGGCTGGATCGCCGGAGCGCGCTTCGGCGCCGCCGCCGGAGGGCGCCGCCGCGCCGGGGCGCTCCTCGTGTCCCGCGGCGAGTTCTCGATCATCATCGCCGAGCTGGGGGTCGCCGGCGGGCTCGAGCCCGACCTCGCGCCGTTGGCCACCGCCGTGGTCGTCGGCCTCGCCGTGATCGGCCCGGTCGCAGTGCACGTCGCCGGCCGGCGGGACCGAAGCGCGCTCGACCAGGCGGAATCCGTCCCGGCACATACCGCCGGCGGAGGTCGCCCTCCGTAGCCGTCGTGACGGGCACGCGGGGCACCGCGTCGGCGCCCGCAGGAACCCCTCCCCAGCGCCGGCCCGGACCCGTCGATCGAGACACGCGCCGCCAGCATCCGGCGCCAGCGGTTCTTTCACCTTCCTCTCAGGCGCGGCGCGAGATACTCGTGGGGCAGCACCGAG
>CAYGCW010000180.1:1689-6030 GCA_964348465.1 uncultured Acidimicrobiia bacterium
GTGCACCTCGCGCACCGGCATGGGCGCGACGCCCCGGCGAGCGAGCCGGAGCGCGCCCGCGGCTGACAGCCGGTCGGTACCCCGTCTGCCGACGGCCTGCTCGGCCCCGGTCAGTGCGCCGGTGTCGCGAACTCCATCCCGTAGCGGGCACCGGCGCTCCGGGTCACGGGCTGGGCCTGCTGGCCGCCGGGACGGCGTGCTGGACGGGTCTGGACCTCTCGATCCGGTCCGGCCTGGCCACCGCCGGCGGGCGGCCCGGGGAGATGGGGACGTCGGCGCTGTCGCTGGCGACCGCGGCTCTCGTCGCCGCCGGGCTGGCCATCATCGCGCTCGGCGGCACCTGAGCCCTCATCCGCGCGCGTACCATCGGCCGATGACCCTGCCGTTCGACGTCGAGGGCCCGGTGCGGGCGGAGGTGTTCGTCGTGGCGATGGAGGGCGGGCGGCTCGTGCTCACCGGTCCCGACGGCCCCCAGGCCTGGCACGTCCAGACCCACGGCGAGGGCCACCCTATGGACGAGGTGCGGGCAGTGGTCGAGCGGGCGCTGGGCAACGTCGGGCTGTTCCACTCGACGTCGTGGCGCTGGGACCACGGCTCGGTCGTGCTGACGTTCCTGGCCGTGATACCTCCGCAGGCGGTCGGCGACATGGCGGCGGTGACGATCGACCGAACGGACCTCGCCCGCAGCGAGGCCACGCGGGCACCGGAGGCCATCGGCTCCGGCCAGGTGCTGGAGCACGCCCTCCGCCACCTCGCCTGGCTGGCCCGCGAGGATGACATCGTGCGGGCCGCGCTCGACGACGCGTGGCACGCCTTGCTGGCAGCCTATGTGCCGGCACCGTTCGAGCAACTGGAGGCGAGCCGATGAGCGACACGACCGCGGGAGGCGACCTGGTCCTCACCTGTGCCTGCGGCTGGGAGGTGCGCGGCACGGAGGACGAGGTGGTGATCGCAACCCAGGCGCACGGCCGCGAGCTGCACAACATGGAGACGTCCCGTGAGCAGGTGCTGGCGATGGCCCGCCCGGCGGGATAGCACAGCTAGCCGTCGAGCGCCGTAGGGCTCAGCCACCGGGAGTGAACTCCAGCAGTTCGACGCGCTCGTCGCCGCCCTCGATCACGGCCTCGAGGACCACGCCGACGCCGGGAGCGACGTACTTCTCCTCGAGCACTCCGGGTTCGAGGGGATTCCGCTCGAGGACCACGATGACGTCCTCGAACGTTCCGGCAGGGACGGTGACGGTCTCGCCGACCCGCACCACCTCCCCCTGGTCGACGGCCTCCCCCTCGTAGTACTCCTGGTAGTAGACGGTGCCGACGTGGGCGGCCGGGTCGGCGTACATGATGATCCCGGCCTGGGCGCCGTCCACGCCTGCCTCCCACGACCCGGCGGTGGTCGCCACCTCGCCGTCCTCGTACTCCTTCGAGTCCTCGCCGACGTACCACACGTTGCCGTCGGCGTCCTGGAGGTACCAGTCGAACGTGTCCTCGATGAGCTCGCCGTCGAGCGTGACCGTGTCCCGCACCACGGCGGCCTCCACCCCCATGACCGGCCGGGTATCGCTCAGGACCTCCACCTCGATGCGCTCCACGTCGTCGCCTTCACGCCCTTCGTAGACCCAGCGGGAGCCGGGGAGCCACGGCAGGTAGGGGTTGTCGATCGCCGAGCTGAACTCGGACACCGGCGGAAGCGGCTCGAGCACCGCGCTCACGGTGGTGGTGCTGGAGTCCCCGCAAGCCGCAACCCCCAATGCCGCGACCACCGCCGACACGATGAGCTTGCGCATGGCCGTACTCCTTCCCGTCATCACCCGCTCGGTCCGGCCACGTCCTGCCGCCGCATCAGCCAGAAGGCCAGGCCGCCGAGGACCAGCGTGAACGCCAGCAGCACCGCCAGCGAATGCAGGTCGCCGGGGTAGTCCGCCTTGCCGATCGCCCCTGCGAGTTGGAAGCCCCGCACCGGTTCCCCTCCTTCGCCGAACATCCAGGCGGCGGTGTTCCAGCCCAGGTCGAACTCGGCCAGCGTCGCGAACCAGCCGAAGCCGGCGGCATCCTCGATTAGTAATATCACGCCGACCACCGAGAACACGTCCACGAAGAAGTACACGATCGACGCCGCCGTGGCTGCCAGCATCCCCCCGGCCCACGACGAGAACAGGACGCTGAGCAGCGCCGCCAGGGCGACGTAGGGCAGGCCGGCGACGAAGGCGCGTCCCGTGATCGCGAGCGCGTCGCCCAGCGCCGCGGCCCCCAGCGAGCCGTGCGAGACGCCGGAGGCGGCGGCGGTCGCCACCAGGGCGCTGAACGTGATCGCGACCAGCACCGCCACCCACACGCCGGCCAGCAGTGCCAGCACCAGCGCCAGCTTGGCCGAAAGCAGCCGGGTGCGTCCCACGCCCCTCATCAACACCGTGCGCAGCGTGCCCCAGCCATACTCGCTGCCGATCACGAGCACGGTGAGGAACGCTGCGAACGGCACGCTGAGCAGCGTCGTCCAGCGGGTGGCATGGGTGATCGCCGTCGGCAGCGTGAACTGCTCGACGAGCCGGTCGAGGCGGCCGTTGATGTCGCTGATCTCCTTGCGGCACTCGCGGCCGGTGGCGCCCACGTCGACGTCGCCGACCGTGTAGGGGGGCGGGATCTCGGGGAGCGGCCCGCCCTCCAAGAACTCGGTGCAGTTGACGTCGACCTCGAACCCCTCGATCACCGGGGCGTCGGGGACGAATATGACCTCGTCGAGCACGTCGCGGTCCTTCTGGAACTGCCAGTCGGCGAAGCGGATGAACACCGCCAGCGCCGAGAAGCCGACCACGACTGCGACCAGCGCCCAGATCACCCGGCGGCCCTTGAGCTTGAACCACTCCCAGCGGGTCAGCGTCAGCCAGCTCATGGCGCCGCCTCCTCCCCGGTCACTTCGAGGAAGTACTCCTCGAGCGACGTGTCGAGCGCTCTCAGCTCGCTCACGTAGACGTCCTCGGCGGCAAGCGCGGCGGTCACCTCCCAGGCGCGAGCCGTTGCGGCTCCCACCAACAGGCCGGCGTCGGTGGCGGTCACCGGCCCCAGCCAGTCGAGGCGGCGGAGGATCGCGGCCGCCCGCTCGTCGTCGGTCGTGGTCACGCGGAGGCGGTTGCGGCGGGCCAGGAGGTCCCGGACCGGCCCTTCGGCGATCACCCGCCCCTTCGAGAGGATCGCCACCCGGTCGCAGACCTGCTCGACCTCGTTGAGGAGGTGGCTGGCGAGCAGCACCGTGCGCCGGCCGTCCCCGAGGGTCTTGATGAGCTGACGCACCTCGGCCATCCCAGCCGGGTCGAGGCAACGAGTTCGCCGCCGAGGCCACGGTCTTCACGGAGGCGATGTCGAGGGTCGGCTCGACCTCGCTCCACCAGCTCTCCCAGCTTCTCTTGGGGACCGAGTAGGTGGCGAACCGGGCGGCACCCCGAGCGGCGAGGCCGACCAGGTCGAGCAGGCTCTCGATCTCCTCTGGGTCGTCGCGTCCCTGGATGCCCTGGAAGTACCTCAGGTTGTCCCTCCCGGAGAGATAGGGGTAGAAGGCCGGGGTTTCCATGATCGCGCCTATCCGCCGGACGGCCTCGTCGTGGGCTCCGTCCACGTGCTGCCCGAACAGGCTGATCCGGCCGGCGTCGGCGTGGATCAGGCCCAGCAGCGTGCCGATGATCGTCGTCTTGCCGGCCCCGTTGGGGCCGAGAAGGCCGAAGATGCTGCCGTGGGGCACCGCCAGGAACAGGTCGTCGACGGCGACGATCTCCCCATATCGCTTCGTCAGCCCCGCCGTCTCGACGACGTTGCCTGCCATCCCGCCCTCCTGGTCTGCACCGCCCACTGTGACAGGCCGTTGCTGAAAGAAACCTGAGGGATCTTCAGGTTGCGGAACCCGGAACCCTGGAGGATGGCGGGGTAGTTTGCGGAGATATGGACGGGGTCGCGGGACAGGGGCGCGCATCGGCCCTGGCGGGTATTGCCGGCAGCCAGCTGCTGGTCCTGACCCTGTGGTTCTCGGCCTCTGCGGTCGCCCCCCAGCTCGAGGACGTGTGGCGGCTCTCGAGCGGCGAGACCGCCGGTCTCACGCTGGCCGTCCAGATCGGCTTCGTCACCGGCGCACTCGGATCGGCGCTGACGGGGCTGGCGGACGCCCTGCCCAGTCGCCGCCTGTTCGTCCTCGCCGCGATCGCCGGCGCGGCCGCCAACGCCGCGCTGGCGTTGCTCGACGCCGGTGACTACGCGCTGGCCTTCGGCTTGCGCTTCACGACCGGGGCGACGCTGGCGGCGGTGTACCCGAGCGGGCTGAAGGTCATGGCCGGCTGGTTCACCCGCGGACGCGGCA
>CAYGCW010000181.1:0-5935 GCA_964348465.1 uncultured Acidimicrobiia bacterium
GGTGGGTCGGCTTGTCCGAACCGGAGGCCCGCCGCGGGACCGCCTGGGTCGTCGGCGAACGCTGGCTCGGCCGTCTGGAAGTGGCCATCGCCGGCGCCCGGAGCGGCCCTCTCGGCGCCGGCATGCACGACTACGAGCTGCGGGTGACCTTCTCCGACCTCGGAGCGGGCGTGACCGTCGCGCCGCCGGCCGGCGGCGCCTAACCCGGCGCCAGCGACCCGTCGGCGAGGTCGGCGAAGACGGCGGCGCTCCCCGCCTCGTCCAGGAACACCACGCTCGCGGCGCCGACGCTTCCCGTGCGGCCCGGGAGCACGACGTTCTCGACGGCGGCGGGATCGATCTCGAACGCGGCCGCGCCCAGCGTGAGCAGCGCCTCGGCGTCGAGGCTGGTGTGGGACGACGTGGTGAGCAGCGACAACAGCAGCGGGAGCTGCTCGATGCCGCGGTCCTGTACCTGGAGCAGCGTGGCCAGGGCTATCAGGCCGTGGTTCTCGGAGCGGTCGAAGTCGCCGCGTGGCAGCGTCTTGCGGATTCGCGCCAAGATCAGCATGTCCGGCCCGTCGAGGGTCTGGGTCCCGGCCGGGAAGTTGCGGAACCCCGCCAGGCCGCCGCGGATCGGGCCGGGCAGGTCGATCGTGACGCCGCCGAGGTCGTCCACCATCGACCGGAACCCGAGGAACCCGGTGAGGATCCAGCCCTCCAGCGGCAGGCCGGACACCTCGCGGGCCACCTCGAGCACCTCGTCGGGACCCGAGGTCGCCAGCACGCTCGTGAACTTGGAGCGGCTGCCGCCCGGTGTCGTGATCCAGCTGTCGCGGGGGATGCCGACGATGGCCCCGGTGCCCCCCTCCACGTCCACGGCCAGGACATGGAGGCTGTCGGCGCGCGACCGCAGGGCGTCCTCGTTCCAGCGGGCGTCGGAGCCGATCGCCAGCACGAAGCGGGGGCTGTCGCCGTACCAGGGGCCCAGCCCGAGGCTCGGCAACCTGGCTCCCACCACCCGCCAGCCTCTCTCGTCTTCGACCGCGAGCACGCTGTCGTCGCCGATGCGGGCGACGGCCAGCTTCTCTTCCGTGCGCAGGATCGCCCAGTGGGCGCTGCCGACCACGTCGGGCCCGATCGCCGGCGACTCCGGAAGCGATCCGATCCGCTCCGCCAGCGCCACAGGAAGGGCCGCGGCCGACTCGAGGTCCCCGGCGGCCGCCCGGTACACGGCGGCAACCGCCTGCTCGAGGCCGGGGCCGGGCGTGTCGGCCAGGACGACGGTGATCTCGGCAGGCGCCGTCGTGGTGGTGGGCGGCGCAGTGGTCGTGGTGGTCGGCGGGACCGTGGTCGCGGCGGGAACCGTGGTCGTGGTCGTGGGTTCGGCGACGGGCTCGCCACCGCCGCTGCACACGGCGAACACGACACCGGCCAGCACGATCACCACGAACGCCGCCACGCCCCCGGCGACGAGCTGCTCCCGACGCGAGAGCGCGTCCCAGCGTTCGGTGAGGTGGGCCCGGAGAGGGGTCATGAGGCGCGGTACTCTACCGCCGGTCCCGCGTCACGGGAACGGTCCCGGCACGGCGCTACGCTGGCGCCGTTCCGGCCCCGATGAGGTCGTCAGCCCAATGCGAATCGTGATCGTCGGTGCCGGTCAGGTGGGCACCCACCTGGCCGAACGCCTCGCCCTCGAGGGTCAGGACGTCGTGGTGATCGAGCACTCCGCAGCCCGAGCCGCCGAAGTCCAGGAGACCGTCGACTGCCTCGTCATCCACGGCAACGGGTCGAGCCCGGCCATCCTCGAGGAGGCCGGCATCGGCGGCGCCGGCATGCTGATCGCCGTCACCAGCTCCGACGCCGTCAACGTGCTGGTGTGCGAGGCCGGTACTCGTCTTGGGGTCCCCCTCAAGATCGCCAGGGTCGAGGATCCGAGCCTGCGGGACGGCCTGGCGCGGCTCGGCGTGGACGTCATCATCGACCCGGGGGAGCAGCTCGCCGAGGAGCTGGTGCTGCTCCTGCGTCAGGGGGGCGTGTCGGAGGTCGTGCGCTTCGCCGACGGCCAGCTCGTCCTGCTCGGCGGGTACGTCTCCGAAGATGCACCGGTGGCCGGCATCACCCTCGCCGAGCTCCGCGAGCGGGTCAAGGGGTGGGATTGGATCGTCACGGCCCTCGTGCGCGACGGCGTCACCAGAGTGGCGCGGGGCGACACCACCGTCGAGGCGGGCGACCACGTACTGCTGATGGCCAAGACGACCGCCGCTCCCGAGGCACTCGGACTGCTGGGCCTCGAGGAGGCGCCGGCCCGCAAGGTCATCGTGATGGGGGCCACCCGCCTCGCCCTGCTCGCCGCCGACGCCTTCGCTCGCCACGGCATCACCACCGTGCTCATCGACGACGACCCGGCTCGCTGCAAGCGGGTCGCCGCCGACCACGAGCGGGTGGTGGTCGTCTGCGGCGATCCCACCGACCCCAAGGTGCTGCGCAGCGAGGGCGTCGAGAACGTTGATGCCGTCGTGGCGCTGACCGGCTGGGACGACGTCAACGTGCTCGGCTGCCTCGTGGCCAAGGCGCTCGGCGCCCACAAGACCGTGGCCCGCTTCCACCGCCTCGACCTGGTGCGCCTCCTCGGCGGCGTCGGGATCGACGCTGCGGTGTCGAGCCGGCTGGCCGCCGCCAACGCCATTCTCCGATACGTGCGCCGGGGCCGGGTCCATTCGGTGGCCACGTTCCAGGACACCGCCGCCGAGGCCATCGAGCTGCAGGTGCAGGGAACCGGCACCGCGGTCGGCAAGACCCTCAAAGAGCTGCATATGCCCCGCACCGTGATCGTCGGAGGGGTCCTGCGCGGCAAGCAGGCCTTCGTGCCCCACGGCGACACCGAGGTCAAGGCCGACGATCGGCTGATCGTGTTCGCGCTCCCCGAAGGCATCGCCGCCGTCGAGAAGCTGTTCGGGTGATCGCCTCCGGCGGACGGTCGTAGATGGTCATCCGACGCATCGTCTACGTCCTGGGCGCGGTGGTGGCGGCGGTCGGCGCCTCGATGTTCGCCGCCGTCGCCGTGGCGCTGATCTACCAGGAGTGGGGCGACGCGGTCGGCATCGCCATCGCCGCGTTGCTGACGATGGCCGCCGGCCTGCTGGGCTGGCGCGCCGTCGGCCGGCCCGGAGAGCTGACCACCCGAGAGGGTTTCGCGACGGTCGGCATCGCCTGGTTCGCGATCGCGGCCTTCGGGATGCTGCCGTTCATCGTGACCGGGGAGATCACCAACGTCACCGACGCCTTCTTCGAGACCGCCGCCGGTTTCACGACCACCGGCTCGTCGATCCTCGCCGATCCCGGAGAGCTTTCCCACGGCGTCCTCCTGTGGAGATCGCTCACCCAGTGGATGGGCGGGATGGGCATCATCGTCCTCTCCGTGGCGATCCTCCCGCTGCTCGGCGTCGGGGGCGTGCAGCTCGCCAGGGCCGAGTCGCCGGGGCCACAGCCGGACCGCCTCACGCCGCGGTTCCGGGAGACGGCGAAGCGGCTGTGGTACGTCTACGTCGGGTTCACCGCCGCCGAGGTGGTCCTGCTGCTGTTCGGCGACATGGACCTCTTCCAGGCGGTCGCCCATGCGCTGACCACCATGTCGACGGGCGGGTTCGGAACGGAGGCCACCTCGGCGAACGCCTTCAACGCCTACACGCAGTGGGTGCTGACCGTGTTCATGATCATCGCCGGAACCTCGTTCGCGTTGCACTATCGAGCCTTGAGGAACCCCCAGGAGTACCTGAAGCCCGTCGAGTTCCGGCTGTATGTCGGCATCCTGGCCGCCGCTTCGCTGGTCTTCGTCGTCGGGACCTGGGGCGGCGAGGTGGCCCGCACGGTGCGCGACGCCGTGTTCACGGCGGCATCGCTCGTCACCACCACCGGCTACGCCACCGCCGACTTCGGGCAGTGGGCAGCCGGGCTGCAGATCGCCGTCGTCGGCCTCTTCTTCGTCGGAGGCATGGCCGGCTCGACCGCCGGCGGCGTCAAGTCGTTCCGGATCGGTGTGCTGTACCGGGCGTCGCGAGCCGATCTGCGCCGGCTGATTCACCCCCGGGGTGTGTTCGTCACCAGATTCGGGCAGCCCGTGCCCGACGAGATCGTGGAGAGCGTCCAGTCGTTCTTCCTGCTCTACATGTTCCTGTTCATGACCGGCACGGCCCTGTTCGGCTTCATCGTGTCGAGTCTCGGCACCGGCCTCGACATGGTCACTTCGGCCTCGGCGGTGGCGTCGGCGCTCGGGAACATCGGGCCCGGTCTGGGAGCCGTCGGCCCCGCCTCCAACTACGCCGCCGTTCCCGACGCCGGCAAGTGGCTGCTGGCGTTTCTGATGATCGTCGGTCGGCTCGAGATCTTCCCGGTGGTGCTGCTGTTCACCAGGGAGCTGTGGCGGCGATAGCAGGATCGGACCGGCCCGAATCTGGGCAAGTCGCCCCGTATATACTCCCGCCGATTCCGCCGACCGCTGGAGCTTCCCGTGGACCCTGACATCTGGCCGTACCTCGCGGTCGCCGCCGGCCTGGCCGGTCTGCTGCTCGCCGCGTTCTACGCTCGCGTCGTGTTGGCCGCCGCGCCGGGCAACGACACGATGATCGGCCTCATGGGCGCCATTCGCGAAGGGGCCATGGCGTTCATGAAGCGGCAGTACTCCGCGGTGCTGGCCTTCGTCGTCGTTATGACCGTGCTGATCTTCGTGCTGCTCGACTGGGGCCGGCCGTGGGGCGCGATCGCCTACGTGCTCGGGGCGTTCCTGTCCGGGTCGGCAGGGTTCGTCGGGATGCGCATCGCCACCGGGGCCAACGCCCGCACCGCCGAGGCGGCGCGCACCGGCGGCGTGGTCGCGGCCCTGCCGCTGGCATTCAGAGGTGGGGCGGTCATGGGGTTCGCGGTCGCCGGCCTCGGGCTGCTCGGCCTCGGCTTCGCCTACCTGCTGTTCGTGGAGTGGCTCGAGGTCGACAGCGCCTTCGACGTGCTCACGGCGGTCGCGCTCGGCGGCTCGTCGATCGCGCTCTTCGCGAGGGTGGGCGGCGGCATCTACACCAAGGCAGCCGACGTCGGCGCCGACCTGGTGGGCAAGGTGGAGGCGGGCATCCCCGAGGACGACCCCCGCAACCCCGCGGTCATCGCCGACAACGTCGGCGACAACGTCGGCGACGTGGCCGGCATGGGCGCCGACCTGTTCGAGAGCTACGTCGGGTCGATCATCGCCCCGATCGCGTTCGCCGCCATCGTGTTCGCGGGGGAGCCTTTCCTGTCGCAGGCCATCGTCTACCCGCTGGCGATCGCCGCGCTCGGCATGGGCGCGTCGATCATCGGGTCGTTCCTCGTGCGGCCGACCGGCGACCGGCTGGCGGCCGCCCTCCACCGCGGCACCTGGAGCGCCGCCATCCTCACCACGATCGCGGTAGCCGTGATCACGTTCTTCCTCTTCGACGACGTCATGGGCGTGGACAACCTGTGGGGACTGTTCATCGCCGTGGTGATCGGCCTCGCCGTCGGCATCCTCATCGGGCAGATCTCCGAGTGGTTCACCAGCGACCACTTCAAGACCGTCAAAGAGGTGGCTCGCCAAGCCCAGACCGGCCCCGCCACCGTGGCCCTCTCGGGAATAGCCGAGGGCATGCGCTCGGCGGCGTTCTCGGTGATCGTCGTCGCCGCCGGCATGGCGGGCGCCTATTGGGCCGGCGACCTGGCGTTCGACGGCGGCGGCATCTACGGCATCGCCATCGCCGCCATCGGCGTGCTCAGCACGCTGGGCATCACCGTGTCCGTCGACGCCTACGGTCCGATCGCCGACAACGCCGGCGGCATCGCCGAGATGGCGCACCTGCCGCCCGAGGTCAGGGAGTCCACCGACGCTCTCGACTCGCTCGGCAACACCACCGCCGCGGTCGCCAAGGGGTTCGCCATCGGGTCGGCGGCC
>CAYGCW010000182.1:0-5069 GCA_964348465.1 uncultured Acidimicrobiia bacterium
TCGCGACGTAACCCCGCAGCGGCGGGGCCGCGGTGAGCCCGGCCGTGACCGGCGACGCCGCCGCGAGTGCCGGCAGGAACGATCCTTCCTGGGCGATCTCGCGCGAGATGGCCCGTGTCTCCTCCGCGAAGATCTCCGGCACGGCCTCGAGGTCGTCTCCGGGGTAGTAGCGGCCGCCGCCGATCTCGGCCATTCGCTTCAGCGTGAGCCCGGGGCCCTCGCCCGTGCCGAGCACCGACAGCGTCACCCCGGCGTCGGCGATGTCCCTTGCCACCGGGAGGAGCCCGCCCTCGTTCGGGTCCCACCCGTCGCTGAACAGCACGATGTGGCGGACCTCCTCTTCGACGTCCCGGAGATTGCGCAGCGCCTCCCGCAGCGCGGGGGCGATCGACGTGTCCCCTTCGGGGAAGAGGTTGGCCAGCGCCCGCTCGGCCTCGTTGGTCGACGGCTTGGGTGCCAGGGGCAGCACCCAGTCCAGTCCAGTGCTGAAGCTGAGGACCCCGACTCGATCGGTCGAGTCGAGCGCATCGATGGCTCGCAGCGCCCCTGCCCGGGAGATGTCGGTCTTGTTGACGCCGCCCTCCTGGAACTCGCCCTCGTTGCAGTGGCAGGCGCCCATCGAACCCGAGGTGTCGACCACCAGCACCTCCGCCACGGGCGCCCGCCGCACCTGGTCCTGCGGGTCGCTGCGCACGGGGAGCAGCTCCTCCAGGGGCGTGTCCTGGTAGTCGCCGAGCCCGTATGCCCGGTCACCGCCGACCACCACCAGGCCGCGGCCGAGGTCCTCGACGAACGCAGCCAGCCGCTCCGTCGTGGCCGCGTCCGGAGCTGCCACGTTGACGAGCACCGCGCCGTCGTAGTCGAACAGCTCGTCCTCGGCGGGTAGCGCCGGCATGACGTCCGCCTGCAAGCCTCCCGCCTCGAGCGCCAGAACCAGCTCGTCGGCGTCACCGGCACGGCCCTCGATCACCGCTACGCGGGCCGGGCCGACGACGCGGGTGATGCCCTCGGCCGTGTCGTTGGCCGCCACGCTGTCGAACGGGGCGGCCACGGTGGCCGTGAGCCGCAGCGACCCCGTCTCCAGGGCCGGCACCAGGAACTCTGCGGAGGCGGGGCCCGGTGCAACTTCCACCGTCTGGCGCTGCGAGTCGACTCCCGGCGCGGACAGCTCCACCTCTGCGATGCCGGCGGTGTTCGAGTCGAGCTGCACGGTGACCGGCACCAGCTCCCCCTCCCGCACCGTGGGGGGCGCCTTGACGGCGCTCAGCACCACATCGGGCCCGCGCCCGCCGGCGACGCCGACCACGTCCACTGCGATCCCCAGCAGGCGCAGTTCCTGAGCCGCCGCCCGGGCATCACCGGCTGTCTCAGCAGAGTCGGTCATCAGCACGACCCGGCGCGACCCGACGGGCGGCAGTATCGCTGCCGCGGCGCGCAAGGCGCCGGCGATGTCGGTGGCGGTGGCGTCGACCTCCAGCCCGAGTGGCGCGTATCCGCCGCCGACGTCGAGGCCGCGCTCGGTCCGGACGTCCGCCCCGAACAGCGCGACCGCGGCCAGGTCGCCCCTTCCGGCGGCGCCGAGCGCGTCCCGCACGTAGGCCTCCTGGGCGGCCCTGGCGTCGGCCGGGATGGAGCCCGAGCGGTCGGCGAGGAAGAGGACGGCCAGGTCGCCGACCGGGCGCCACACCACCGGCTGCGCCAGCGCCAGCGCCAGGGCCGCGACGCCGAGGATGCGCAGCCAGGTGGCCCAGCGGTGCTGGCGGCGAGGCACCGCCCGGCGGCCGGCCGCCGCCACCAGCACCACGATCGCCGTGCCCACCGGCAGGGCGAGCAGCCACCACGGAGACAGCAGCGTCATGCGCTCCTCCTGCGAAGCCGCCGCCGCCCGGGCCGCTCGTGGCCGAACCACCACTCGGCCAGGCTCAGCCCGAGGAGTGCGACGAGGATGCGAGGTGCCCACGCCCGCGCCGTCTGCAACTCGCGGAAGCTCCCGGCCGACTCCTCCGCCGCGAACTGGCGGACGGCCACCGGCCCGGCGGTGGCGACGCCGGCCTCGTCCTCGTAGAAGACGCGGTACACGCCCGGCTGCTCGGTGTCCGTGAACAGCGACGTGCCCGGCGGCAGCTCGTGGCTCGAGCCATCCGGCCGCACGATGCTGGCCTTCGCCCCGGCCCGGGCCGCCACCGGGATCGGCGTTCCGGCCGGCGCGGTGGCGGCCGCCGAGTCGGTCCCTCCGAGCCACTCCAGCAGCCGGGTGCCGAGGATCGGGAACGACAGCTGCACGGGCAGGTTGGAGTGGACGAGGTCGAACGTGAAGTAGACGGCCCGCCTTCCCTCCATCTCCCCGAGCATGATCAGCGGCACGTCGCCGGCCCTGGCCAGCACCAGCCAGCCGGGGGCGTCGACGATCTGAGCCCTGGCTACGGCCAGCTCGCTCAAGTCGACGTCGTCCAGGAGCGGCTCGCCGGGACGCTGCCAGGTCACCACGGCGTTCTCGATCCAGCCGGTCGGAGTGACGCCCGCCGGCGCCGGGTCGGGAGCGATGAGCCAGGCGGGCCGGCCGGCGGCCAGAGTCGGGGCGCCGCCGTCGACGACGGCGATGTCGGCGGGGGCGGTGCCGGCCGGGCCGACCGTCGGTGCGGCCGCGATGAGGGCGTCGAGGAACAGCGAGCCCTCCCCGGCGACGGCCGCCGACAGGGCGGTCCCCGAACCGAGCACCACCACCGCCGAGTCGTCCATGGCCAGGGCGTCGTCGTTGCCGGCCAGCCGCACCTCGATCTCGTCGCCGGGGGCGGCCTCGACGGGGAGGGTCTCCGCGTGGCGGGCCCGGGCCCCGATTCGGGGGTCCAGGACGGCGGCGACCACGCCGTTCACCCGGATCTCGGCCGTGGCTCCCACGTCCCGGTCCGAGAAGTTGGTGACCTCGAGGAAGACCCGGGCTGCGCCCTCGCCGCCCGCGTCGGTCGAGAAGGCCGTTACGGCCAGGTTGTCGGCGAGGTCGGTGAACAGCAGGTGGCGGACGTCGGCCGCCGGTTCCGGCACCGGTGGGGCGTCGGCGGCGTCGCCGCCATCCGAGAGCAGGAACACGGTCGTCGGGCGGTCCGCACCTGCCAGGCCCTGCCCGAGCCGGATGGCGGCCCCGAGGTCGGCGTCGCCACCCCCTGGTGCGAGGCCGTCGAGGTGGTCGCGGAGGGTGTCCGGCTCGGCCGAGAATGCGGCCAGCACCCGCGGCGTGGTCCCGGCTGCCACGATCGAGACGAGGTGCTCGGAGGAGGCGTCCGCCACGAGGCGATGGCCGGCGGCGATTGCCTGTTGGAACCGATTTGCCATCGCCATCGAGCCCGACGTGTCCACCACCAGCACCGAGTGGGGCCCGAGGTCGGTCCGCTGCTCGAAGAATGGCCGGGCCAGCAGCGCGACGAACACGGCCAGGACCAGCAGCTGGATCAGCAGCAGCGGCGAAATGCGCAACCGCTGCCACGGCGTCGCCGAGCTGATCGAAGGGCCGGCGGCCTGCCACAGCATCACACTCGGCACGTCGACCCGCTGGCGGCGGCTGCGGAGCATGTAGAGCGCAACGAGCGGGATCGCCAGCGTGGCCAGGCCGAGCGCGGCGGGGGCGAGCAAATTCACCGCACGACCTCGGCGGCGGAGAGGCTGCCGAGCATCGTCCCGACCGCGGCGGGCCCTGCCGGGATCATCACATAGTCGAGTCCGTTGCGGCGGGCTCTGGTTTGCACGCCGGCGAGAAAGGACTCCAGCGCCTCCGAGTAGGCGGCCCTGGCGGGCTCGGCGGTGGAGATCTCGACGATCTCACCGGTCTCCGAATCGACCAGCCGCAGGTCGCCCATCAGCTCGGGCTCCAGCTCGGTGGGGTCGAGCACGTGGATCACGAGGCCACCCGAGGCGGACGAGCCCAGCGTGTCGAGCGCTTGCGGCCACGCCGGCGTCATCAGGTCGCTGACGACCGCGACGGGTCCGCGGGCCACGGCATGCTCGCGCACGAGCCGCAACGCCCCGACCAGGTCGGTGGGGCCGCCGGGGCGGATGGTCTCGAACCACGTCTCCAGCGCCGGCCACGAGCCCACGTGGCGGGCCGGCCGGCCCACCCACAGCGGCCGGCCCTCGGGCCCCGGAATCGCGAAGGGCGTCACCCGGTCCCCGCCCGCCAGCGCCAGGTAGGCGAGCACGGCGGCGAGGCGCCGGGACGTGGCGAACTTGGAGCCGAAGCTCATCGACGCCGACGCGTCCCAGAGGACCCGCAGCGGCAGCTCGTCCTCGGCCTCGTAGAGGCGGACGAGGGTCACTCCGAGGCGGGCCCGCAGGTTGTGGTCGATGCGCCGGAAGTCGTCGCCCGGCGAGTACTCCCGATAGTCGGCGAAGTCGAGGCTCTCGCCCCTGCGGACGGAGCTGTGCCGGCCCGCCCACAGGCCCCGAACGCGCCCCCGGGACCGAAGCGCCAGGCGCTCCAGGCGGCTCCGCAGCTCCGGCTCGAGGATCACGGCTCGGCACGCGGGCGGGGATGCGCTCTCAGCACCTCCGCCACGACGTCGTCGGGGGTGACCCCGTCGGCGATGGCCTCGTAGCCCATGACCAGGCGGTGCCGGAGCGCATAGGGCGCCACCGCCCACATGTCTTCGGCGGCCAGGTTGAGGCGGCCGTGCATGAGGGCGTTGGCCTTGCCGCCGAGGATCAGCGCCTGTGCCCCGCGCGGGCTGGCGCCGAATCGAACGTACTTGCGGACCGCGGGTGGTGCCGCCTCGGAGTCCGGGTGGGTGGCCGCCACCAGGGTCGCCGCGTAGCGCAGCAGGTGGGTGGCCGCCGGTACCTCGCGGACCAGGCCCGCCATCGCCAGGATCGTGGGGCCGTCCAATGCCGGCGTCACGATGGCCTCATGCCCCGTGGTCGTGCGCCTGAGGATCTCCATGAGGTCGTCGGTATCCGGGTACGGCACCGTCACCTTGAAGAGGAAGCGGTCGAGCTGCGCCTCCGGCAGCGGATAGGTGCCTTCCATCTCGATGGGGTTCTGGGTGGCCATCACGAAGAACGGCCGCGGCAGGGAGTGCGTC
>CAYGCW010000182.1:5079-5934 GCA_964348465.1 uncultured Acidimicrobiia bacterium
AGCGTGACCCGACGTTCCTGCATGGCTTCCAGCAGCGCCGACTGGGTCTTGGGCGTGGCCCGGTTGACCTCGTCTGCCAGCACGAGGTTCGCGAAGATCGGTCCCTCGTGGAACTCGAAGCGGCCGTCCGTGAGCACCTTGGTGCCCAGGATGTCGGCCGGCATCAGGTCGGGGGTGAACTGCACCCTCCCGAAGGTCACGTCGAGCGCTTCGCCGAGCGTCTGGAGCAGCATCGTCTTGCCGAGCCCGGGCACGCCTTCGAGCAGCACGTGGCCCTCGCAGAGCACCGCCATCGACACCGCCGCCACCAGCTCCCGCTGGCCGACGATGACCTTGCCCACCTGCTGCTGCACCTTGGCGATCCGGGTAGAGAACTCTTCTGGCGTCATGGCTCCAGCCTCGTGAAGTAGTCGCGTACGACGTCTTGGAGGCTGCGGGGGACCGCCAGGCGGCCCAGCGCCTCCATCGCCCTTTCCTGATATTCCACCGCCCGCTGCTCGTAGGGAGTGAGGGGCACGTTCGGAATGCCGACGCCCTCCGTGAAGCCCTGCAGTTCGCCGGGGTCCTCGGGGTCGAAGTCGACTCGCACCTCGTCGCCGGCGCCGTCCTCGACGGGGTCGTACACCGAGGCCCGGGTCGGGTCGCGCACCGCATCGTTGTCGTCGACGCCCGGCTGGAACGAGCCGGAGCCGGTTCCACCCTCTACCGGGCCCGTGGAGTTTCCCCCGCCCCCGGAGACGTCGCCGCCGGTGACCTGGCCCTGTCCTTGGCCTTGGCCCTGCCCCTGTCCTTGGCCTTGGCCCTGCCCCTGTCCTTGGCCCTGGCCCTGCCCCTGGCCTTGGCCCTGCCCCTGGC
>CAYGCW010000183.1:0-5913 GCA_964348465.1 uncultured Acidimicrobiia bacterium
GGAGTCCGGCCGCCGGCGCCCGGCCGGTGATGGCGGCGGCGATGTCGATGAAGTCGCCGTAGCGACCGGTTCGGGCACCGAGAACGGAGTTGGCGAACACGATGGCATTGGACTCGGCCCAGGCGACGTGGTCGCCGAATGCGGGCCGGTCGGGAAGCTGATAGGGGGCGCACGTCCACGTGGGCCGGCAGCCCATCGCCTCGTACGCCGTCATCTGCCGTCGGGCCAGCGAGGCCGTCTCGGGGTCGCCTCGGAACAGCTCCGGGTGGAGCAGGTCGAGAGCGGCGACGTTCAGGGTGGTCGGCACGGCCACGCGGCCGCCCCCGGCTGCCAGGCGCTCTGCGAAGTCGAGCCCGGCCCGGCCGTGGAAGAGGCACGAGTCGATGTGAGCACCGGAGACGTCGAGGAGGCGGTCGGCGCCCAGCGCGGCCGCCACGGCCGTCACGATGCGCATCGACAGCTCCTCTGCTTCGGAGCCGCCGCCCGTCATCAAGGTCCGGTCCCGCTCGCTGAGATGGAGGCTGCTCACTGCGGGGAGACTAGGACCGAGCTGCCGGATGAGCCTCAAAGGGCGCCGATCGGGATAACATCGGAGCACCGTGCGCTTCTTTCCCGGCTGGCTACGCACCGTATTCCTGCTGCCGATCGCAGTGGCGGGTTACGCCGCGGTGACGGTCGCCGCGGCGTGGGGCCTCGACCAGGTCGTACACCGCGGTCAGGTGGTCCGCAACGTCGAGCTGGAGGGTCAGCGGATCGGCGGGCTGGGCGAGGACGACCTTCGCCGCAAAGTCGAGCTGGTCGCAGCGCGATTCGCCGATACGCCCGTGGAGATCGAAGCCCCCGGCTTGCTGCTGGTTTCCACCGCCTCCGCGGCGGGAGTCTCCGTGGACGTGGAAGCCACGATGGACGCCGCCATGGAGATCGGACGCGAACGCGACCTCGAGGAGCGGTTCCGCTCGTGGACGCGGGCGTTCCGCGACGCCCATCAGGCTGAGCTGCGGTACTCCTACGACGACGAGGCGGCCCGCGCCTTGATCGCCGGCTCCCCGGAAGCAGTGGGTGCGGCACCGGTGGAGCCGACGTTCACGGTGGACGGCGCCCGTCTCGACGTCTCGCCGCCGATCTTCGGCAAGCGCATCGACGCCGACGACGTCGTCGCAAGGCTGCCGGCGGCGGTGGCGGTCGGCCACAACCCGATCACGGTCACGGTCGACTGGACCCCGATCCCCACCGAGGTGAGCCAGGCCGAGCTCGACGCCGCAATCGACGAGGCGCGCCGCATGACCTCCGATCCCATCTGGGTGGCCGTCGACGGCCGCCCGGCCGCCATCCCCGGCCTCACGGCCCGCCGGTGGCTCGTGGCGCTCAACACCGGAGGGAAGATCGTCCCGGTGTTCGACGAGGCGAAGGTGGCCGCGTCGCTGGATGCCTACACGGAGGGCCTGATCAGTCCCGGCACGGCCCCCCAATTCTCCGTCGTCGACAACCAGGTGGCGGTGGAGCTCGGCGAGCCTTCGCTCGCCTGCTGCGGGCCGGGCGTCGGGGAGCTGCTGTGGCGGGCCGCCCGGGGCATGATCGACCAGCCCGTCGAGCTGCCGCTGGAGCTCCACGTCGAAGGCGGGGCGCAGGCCGAGGCCGACGCCTACGGGATCAAGGAGCTGGTCGGCGAGTTCACCACGAAGCACGCCTGCTGCCAGAGCCGGGTGCAGAACATCCACCGCATCGCCGACCTGGTGCGCGGCGTGATCATCGCCCCCGGCGAGCGGTTCTCGATCAACGAGTTCATCGGACAGCGCACCCGGGAGAAGGGCTTCGTCGGGGCCGGGGCCATCGAGAGCGGCCATTTCGTGGAGGATGTCGGCGGCGGCATCTCTCAGTTCGCGACGACGATCTTCAACGCGGCCTTCTTCGCAGGGCTCGACTTCGAGGAGTACCAGAGCCACACCATCTACATCAGCCGGTACCCGTATGGGCGGGAGGCGACGCTCTCGTGGCCGAAGCCGGACCTCGTGGTGGTCAACAACACCCCGCACCACGCCATGGTCTGGACCTCGTACACCGACACGACGATCACGGTCCAGATCTGGTCAACGCCCTACTTCACGGTGGAGGAGACGGGCCAGCGGCGAGGTTCGCTGGGCGCCTGCACCCGCGTCGAGACGTTCCGGCGCCGCACCGCCCCCGACGGCCAGGTGTTCGACGACTCGGTGCTCGCCACCTATCGACCCGGCGAGGGCATCGACTGCAGCGGGCGCCGCATCCCCAACCCGCGAGGCTGATCAGGCGGCCCGGCGATCGGGCACCGGGCGTCACGCGTCGTTCCGGAACTCCCTGAGGAACTTCTCGACGGCGTCCTGCCCGACGCTCTCCCCGTAGCGCTGGTCGAGCATCGTCCTCACCTCACCGAGCACGAGCTTGCGCTGCTCGTCCTCGGAGAGCGCCAGGTCACGTATGAGCTTCGTGCCGTCGATCCACGGCTTCGAGTCGTTCGCCGCCCACGGGATCATCACCAGCCACGACCACACGCGCCCGGCCGAGGTGTCGGCGCCGCGGGCGAGGCCGTAGCAGCCGTAGGGCAACTCGACCCATCCCATGGGGGCCAGCGCTTCGCCGGCTTGCGCCTCGTCCCGGTCGTTCATCGGGTCCACGCTAACGGCGGTCCGGCCGTACCGGCGCCGGGTTCTGCCAGGATCGCCCGATGCACGAGTACGCCCGCAGCGCCGCCACAGGACTGGCGGCCGGGCTCATCGCGTACGCCGCCGAGGTCGTCGCCGCGCGGCGGATACTCACGCGCCCCGACCCGGATCCCGTGCCGGCCGCCTGGCAGCCGCCGGGGAACGAGTTCGCAGTGCGGCGACCCGACGGAACCAGCCTGCACGCCGTGGCGGCGGGCCGGGGCGTGCCGCTGGTGCTCTCCCACGGCGTGATGCTCTCGGTGACCGTGTGGTCGCTCGTCTACGAGCCGCTGCTGGAGCGAGGCTTCCGGGTGATCGCCTACGACCACCGGGGGCACGGCCGCTCGACGGTGGGTGCCGACGGGCTGTCGATGGCGAGCTTCGCCGACGACCTGGTCGCCGTGCTCGACGCCTGCGACGCCCGGGATGGCCTCGTGCTCGGCCACTCGATGGGCGGGCTGGCGATGCTGGCCGCGCTCGAACGCCATCCGGAGCTGCGGGCCTCTCTGGCCGGGCTCGTCCTCGCGGGCACCACCCCGGTCACCTACGACATCCCGGCCGCGGCGGCGGCCGCAACGGAGGCGCTGGTGCGGCGGGGCGCCATGGGGGCGCTGTTCACGTCGCGCCTCCACGGGACGCTGCTGGCGAGGATCGGCTTCCGCCGCCCGCTGCCGTCGGCCGTCGAGGCCCTGCGCAGCATGATCGGCGCCACGCCCGACGCCACGCTGGCACACGGCAACGGCGCCCTCGTCGCCTGCGACTTCCGGCCCTTCCTCCCTTCGATCGCCACCGCCACCGTCGTGCTCGCCGGCACGCGGGACCTCCTGGTGCCCAGGGGCAGTGCCCGCGCCTTCCGGCGCGGGCTGCCCAATGCCACGGTGCTCGAGCTGCCGGTGGGCCACATGGTCCCGTACGAGGCTCCGCAGCGGCTGGTCGAGGAGACGGCCCGCCTGGGCGTGCGGGCCGGCCTCCTCCCGCGCTGAAGCTCCTGGGCGACGGATCGCCGGCAGCCGGCTGCCGCCCCCCCATCGGCCCGTGATCCGCCGGCTTCTGGCATGATCGGCCACGGCGTCTCTCAGGAGTTGCTCACCCAGGTGGTGGAACCTGTTCACGCCTCTGCGGCGTCTCATCTGCGAGGTGAGAATCATGACCAAGCTGCTGACCCGCGTCCTGCCGCTTGCGCTGGCCGTGACGCTGCTCGCCGCAGCGTGCGGCGACTCGTCCGAGCCGGGCACGCCGACCACGGGAGCGGGGCCGATCACGACTGAGCCGTCGACTTCCCCGGATACCGGCGACACGACCCCGCCTACCCTGCCGCCCGTCGCGGGCGGCCCGGTCAGGGCCGACGTTCCCCGGGCCACCACCACCGACGTCAGCGACGCCGAGCTGGCGGCCGTCGTCGCCGGCAACCAGCAGTTTGGGTTCGATCTCTTCGAGCTGGTGGCAGCCGACGACGCCAACGTGCTGGTCTCGCCGTACAGCGTGGCCGCGGCCCTGACGATGACCTACGCCGGCGCCCGCGGCGAGACGGCCGGCGAGATGCGAGAGGCGCTGAATCTCGCGCTCGGCGACGATCGCATCCATCAGGCTCGCAACGAGCTCGACCTGCGCATCACGGCCGTGCCGGAGGGCCTGACGGAGGAGGACGGCGAGCCGTTCACGATCCGGGTGGCGAACTCGCTGTGGGGCCAGGCCGGGTACCCGTTCCTCGAGGAGTACCTGGCGCTGCTGGCGGAGAGCTACGACGCCGGCATGAACCTGGTCGACTTCGCGCAGGCGGCCGAGGAGGCCCGGGTGACGATCAACGACTGGGTCGCTGAGCAGACCGAGGGCCGCATCGTCGACCTGATTCCGCAAGGGATCGTGACCGAGGCCACCCGGCTCGTGCTGGTCAACGCCATCTGGTTCAAGGCTTCGTGGCAGGTGCCGTTCAGCACCGAGGCGACGGCCGACGCGCCGTTCACGCTGCTCGACGGCTCCTCCGTGCAGGTCCCGACCATGCACGGCCAGATCGCCGCCCAGGCGGCGGCCGGTGACGGGTGGGACGCCCTGCGGCTGCGCTACGCCGGCGACGCCTCGATGCTGATCGTGGTTCCCGAGCAGGGCCGGTTCGCCGAGGTGCGCAAGCGGCTCGGGCCCGAGCTGCTGAAGGGGATCAACGCGATGAGCGGCTTCTCGCAGCTCCAGGTGTCCCTTCCCCGCTTCGAGTACCGGTCGGAGGTCGGGATGAAGGAGCCCCTCCGGGCGCTCGGCATCGAGCGGGCGTTCGTCGACCCCGCCATGGCCGACGGCGCCGACTTCACCGGCATGACGCCGCAGCGGGAGCTGTATGTGGAAGAGGTCGTGCATCAGGCGTTCATCGCGGTGGACGAGAAGGGCACCGAAGCGGCGGCCGCCACGGCGGTGGTGGTCAGCTTGACCAGCGCGATGGAGCCGGGAACGTTCACCGTGGACCGCCCGTTCCTGTTCCTGATCCAGCACGACTCGACCGGGGAGATCCTGTTCGTCGGCCAGGTCGTCGATCCCCGGTAGTGCAGTCGGATCCGAGCGCAAAGGCCGAACGGCCCTACGGCGGAGCAGCCCCTAGGCACACACTGGAAGGATGGAAGTCCTCATCGTCTACGAGGGCGGGCACGGCCGAACCAGGAAGGTTGCCGAGCTGATGGCAAAGGCGGTCGAAGATGCCGGTAGCGCAGCCACGGTCGCGCCGGTGGGTGAGGCAGACGCCGCCGCAGTGGCTGATGTCGACGCGCTGCTCACGGGCTGCTGGGTGCAGGGCAGGATCCCGTTCGGCGGGAAGCCCACCCGCAAGATGGCTGATTGGATCAGGAGCCTCCCACCGCTGGCCGGGACTCCGGCGGCGGCGTTCTGCACGTACCGGTTCTTCCCGCTGGCGTACTCCGACGCCGTGGCGCGCACGGCCGAGTCCCTGCAAGCGATGCAGGCCGGCCTCGAATCGCGCGGCGCCGACGTCGTCGCCACGAAGACCATCCACCCGCGTCGCGCCGACGAGGTGGCGGCCCCGCTCGTGCGCGAGGTGCTCGCGGCGGCCTGACCTGGATTCGACTCGACCTTGCGGCCGCAGGGAGGTGAGAAGCGCTCAGTCCACCTCGCCCAGGTACGCCTGGCGCATCTGCGGGTTGGCGAGCAGGCCCTCGGCGGTGTCTGAGAGAACGATCTGGCCGCTTTGGAGCACATAGCCTCGGTCGGCGATCGACAGGGCCATGTTGGCGTTCTG
>CAYGCW010000184.1:0-5891 GCA_964348465.1 uncultured Acidimicrobiia bacterium
CGGAAGGTGTCGGCGAAGTTGTCGCCCGCCTCGTAGCCGGCGATCTTGACCGTCCAGCCGGCGAGGTCGCGGCCGTTGAAGAGCGGCACCCAGCGCTCTTCCCGCTGGCCGTGGACCTCCTGGCTGTTGACGGCCGGCGCCGTCGCCAGGAGCAACAGTGCGCCGCCGAGGAGGCTTCTCGCGAACAGGGTCGGTCTCCTCCGGAGGGACGATCGCATGCCAGGGAGGATCATCCGACCGGTGGGCCCGCGCGAGCAAGGGCAGCCCCTGCCCGCAAGGGCGGGACGCCGCCCGCGGAGAGATTTCCCCCGTGCTAGGATGCCGCCTCCAACGAGGCGAAGGGCGACGCGAGATCGTCACGGGAGGCCGTCACGGGGGGATCGACACCGGGGGGAGAGGGTAGGGCTCCGATGACCCGCAGGCAGGTCCTGCAGGGGCTCGCCGTGCTCCTGGGAGGTACCGTCTCTTCCCCGGTGGTGGCCGCGGCCTTGAGTGAGCGCCGCCCCGTGAAGACCATCGGCGCCTGGCAGCCGCGGACCCTGACCGAAGAGCAGGATCGGCTGGTCACCGCCATCGCCGAGCTGATCCTTCCCGCCACCGAGACCCCGGGGGCCACCGCCGCGCGGGTGAACGAGTTCGTCGACCTGCTGCTGAGCGACTGGCTCGACGCCGAGGAGCGAGACCGCTTCCTGGCCGGCCTCGCCGACCTCGAGGATCGGTGCCGCAGCCGCTTCGAGCGCCCGTTCCTGGAGCTGAGCGCGGCAGAGCAGCTCGAGCTGCTGGCGCCGCTCGACGCGGAGGCGGCGGCGCTGCGGCAGGCGGCGGCGAGGGCGGGGCGGGAGGTCGACGAGCTGCCGTTCTTCGGCATGATGAAAGAGATGACCCTGGTCGGCTACTACACCTCGGAGATCGGCATGCGCCAGGAGCTGAAGTATCTCGAGAACCCCGGCTCCTACTCCGGCTGCGTGCCGCTCGACGAGATCGGCAGGGCCTGGGCCTGAAGCCAGGCGCGGCGCCGCGCGCGCATCTCGAGCACAGCGTTCTGATGCCATCCGACAAGCAGATCTACGACGCCATCGTCGTCGGCTCGGGCATCACCGGCGGCTGGGCCGCCAAGGAGCTCACCGAGGGCGGGCTGAAGACGCTGCTGCTGGAGCGCGGCCGCCCGGTCGAGCACGGCCGGGACTACGTCAGCGAGCACATGGCGGCCTGGGAGCTGCCGTTCCGGGGCTGGGGCGATCGCCGGCTGTACGAGAAGGACTACCCGGTCCAGAGCCAGTGCTACGCCTTCGGCGAGGACACGCGGCACTTCTTCGTCAACGACCGCGAGAACCCCTACGCGCACGACGACGACAAGCCGTTCTCGTGGATTCGCGGTTACCACCTCGGCGGCCGCTCGCTGATGTGGGCGCGGCAGTCGTACCGCTGGAGCGATCTCGACTTCGAGGCCAACGCCCGCGACGGCTTCGGCGTCGACTGGCCGATCCGCTATCGCGATCTGGCGCCCTTCTACGACCACGTCGAGTCGTTCGCCGGCATCAGCGGCCAGGCGGAGGGCCTGCCGCAGCTTCCCGACGGCAAGTTTCTGCCGCCGATGGAGATGAACTGTGTCGAGCGGGCGCTCAAGGAGAAGATCGAGAAGGCCTTCCCCGGCCGGGTCATGACCATCGGCCGCAGCGCGGTTCTCACCGCGCCGCACCGCGACCGCGCCGAGTGCCACTACTGCGGTCCCTGCCACCGGGGGTGCTCGACGGGCTCCTACTTCTCCAGCCTCAGCTCGACGTTGCCGGCGGCGGTGGAGACGGGCAACCTGACGGTGCGCACCCACAGCGTCGTGCACAGCGTCATCTACGACGAGGAGAAGGACCGGGCGACGGGCGTCCGGGTCATCGACGCGGTGACCCGGCAGCCGCTGGAGTTCCACGCCCGGCTGATCTTCCTCTGCGCCTCGACGCTGGGCTCGACGCAGATCCTGCTGAACTCGTCGACGCCCAGGTTCCCGAACGGGCTGGCCAACTCCAGCGGCGCCCTGGGGCGCTACCTCATGGATCACACTTACGCGGCGGGGGCCAGCGCCGAGATCCCGGGGTTCGGCGATCGCTACTACTACGGCAACCGCCCCAACGGGATCTACATCCCGCGCTTCCGCAACCTCGGCGAGGAGCAGGCGGGCTTTCTGCGCGGCTACGGCTTCCAGGGCGGCGCCTGGCGCGAGGGCTGGGGGCGCGGGCTGCGGATGCCCGGCCTGGGGGCGGAGCTCAAGCGGCAGCTGCGCCAGCCCGGGCCGTGGCGGATGAGCCTGGGCGGCTTCGGCGAATGCCTGCCGCGCTACGAGAACCACGTCGACCTCGATCCCGAGCGGGTGGATCCCTGGGGCATCCCGGTTCTCCGCATCCACTGCACGTGGAGCGACAACGAGCACCAGATCCGCAAGGACATCCAGGAGAGCGCGGCGGAGATGCTGGAGGCGGCCGGGGGGCGGGAGATCGTCACCTATGACCGCCACGGCCCGCCGGGCCTCTGCATTCACGAGATGGGCACCGCCCGCATGGGTCGCGACCCGAAGACGTCGGTGCTCAACGGCTGGTGCCAGTCGCACGACGTGCCGAATCTGTTCGTCACCGACGGGGCGGCGATGGCGTCGTCGGCGTGCCAGAACCCATCGTTGACCTACATGGCGCTGACGGCGCGTGCCTGCGCCCGGGCGGTGGCGGAGACGAAGCGGGGCAATCTGTAGCCGGATCCCGGCGCGCGCTGGCGCCCGCTCGGCCGGGGCGCGGTCGGAGGCGCGGCGGGGTTTTCCGGCAGGAAGGGAGAGTCGTCATGATCGATCGCAGAGCGTTCGTCAAGGGCGCGGCGGCGGCCGCCGCGGGAGGCGCCCTCGGGCTCGGCCGGCGGGTGCCGGCGTGGGCGGCCGAGGCGGCGGGGAAGTCGCTGGACCGCATCGGGGTGCAGCTCTACACCGTCAGGTCGCTGATGCAGGACGATGTCAAGGGCACGCTTCAGGCGGTGGCGGAGATCGGCTACGACGAGGTCGAGTTCGCCGGCTACTTCGATCATCCGCCGGAGGAGTTGCGCGCCATCCTCGAGCGGCTCGGCCTGGATGCGCCCGCTGCGCACGTCTCCATCGACGCCCTGCGTCAGGACCTCGCCGGCACCATCGGCCAGGCGCGCGCTGCCGGTCATCGCTATCTCGTCTGCCCCTGGCTGGCGCCCGCGGAGCGGGTCTCGATCGCCGGCTACCGGGAGCACGCGGCGTTCTTCAACCAGGTCGGCGAGAGCTGCCGCGAGGCCGGGCTGCGCTTCGGCTACCACAACCACGACTTCGAGTTCGAGACCATCGACGGCCAGATCCCGTTCGACGTGCTTCTCGACGAGACCGATCCTGGGCTGGTCGACTTCGAGCTCGACCTGTTCTGGATCACCAAGGGGGGCGAAGACCCCCTGCGCTATTTCGAGCGCTACCCCGGCCGCTTCACCCTCTGCCACGTCAAGGACATGGCGGCGGGCGGGGAGATGGTCGACGTGGGCGCCGGCGGCATCGATTTCGCGGCCATCTTCGCGCGCGCCGAGCAGGCCGGCCTCAGGCACTTCTTCGTCGAGCACGATTCGCCTCCGGACCCGCTGGCCTCCGTCGCGGCGAGCCACGCTCATCTCGAGGGCCTGAGGTTCTAGCGCCCGTAACGAGAGGCGCGATGGCGAGAGGTCCAGTGGCGAGACGTCCGGGCCGGGAGCCCGCCGTGCCGGTCGCCGCCGCGCTGCTCGTGGGAGCCCTGGTGGGGAGCTCGCCGCCGGCCGTCCTGGCCGCCGGGCCGGCGGTGGGCATCTTCGAGGGCCAGGCGGACGTCGGCTCGCCGCGCCGCCCCGGCGCCGCCGCCTACGACGCCGTGCGCCAGGAGTACGCCCTCAGCGGCGCCGGCGCCAACATGTGGAACGACCGCGACGAGTTCCACTTCGTCTGGAGACGGCTGCGCGGCGATTTCATCCTCACCGCCACAGCGGAGCTGGTCGGCGAGGGCGCGCATCCGCACCGCAAGACGGGCTGGATCGTGCGCTCGGCTCTCGAGCCGGACGCCGCCTACGCGGGCGTGGCCGTGCACGGAGACGGCCTGGCGGCGCTCCAGTTCCGGCGCGCGGCGGGGGCGATGACGGAAGAGGTGCGGTCGAGCGTGAGCGCGCCGGAGGTCATCCAGCTCTCCCGCCGCAACGGCACCTACTCCATGGCGGTGGCCCGCTTCGGGGAGCCGTTCGTGCGCCAGGACCTGAGGGGACTGGAGCTGGGCGACGAGGTCTACGTCGGACTGTTCGTCTGCTCGCACGACGAGGAGGCGGTGGAGCGGGCGCTCTTCCGCAACGTGAGGATCGTGGTCCCGGCCGGCGACGATCTCGTCCCCTACCGGGACTATCTCGGCAGCCGGCTGGAGATCCTCGACGTCGCCAGCGGCCACCGCACCGTCGTCCACCAGACCGACGACTCGCTGCAGGCGCCGAACTGGACGCCGGCCGGCCGCGAGCTGATCTACAACCGCAACGGGCTGCTCTATCGGTTCGACCTCGCCGAGCGCACGGCGCGCGTCCTCGACACCGGCTTCGCGGACCGGAACAACAACGACCACGTGCTCTCCTTCGACGGCCGCCGGTTGGGGATCAGCCATCACGCGGCGGAGGCGGAGGGGCAGTCGCTGGTCTACGTCGTGCCGGTCGAAGGCGGCACGCCGCGGCGGGTGACGGCGACGGGTCCGTCCTATCTGCACGGCTGGTCGCCGGACGGCCGCTTTCTGGTCTACACGGCGGAGCGCCAGGGCGACTACGACATCTACCGCATCCCGGCGGCGGGCGGCGAGGAGGAGCGCCTGACCACCAGCCCGGGCCTGGACGACGGCTCCGAGTACTCGCCGGACGGGCAGTGGATCTACTTCAACTCGGTGCGTGGCGGCACTATGCAGATCTGGCGCATGCGGCCGGACGGCAGCGGGCCGCAGCAGCTCACCGACGACGGCTTCAACGACTGGTTCCCGCACGTCTCCCCGGACGGCCGGTCGGTCGTCTTCCTCTCCTACGGGCCCGAGGTCGAGCCCGCCGATCACCCGTTCTACAAAGAGGTCTACCTGCGGCTGATGCCCGCGGAGGGCGGCCCGCCGCGGGTCGTCGCCTACCTCTACGGAGGCCAGGGCACCATCAACGTGTCCTCCTGGGCGCCGGACGACAGGCGGCTGGCGTTCGTGAGCAACACGGGCGGATTCTGACCGCCGCTCCGGGCCCGCCGCCTCCCAGGCGGCGCCAGGCGCCGCGGCCCACCCCCGAGGGTGGTGCGCGATCGGCCGCGCACCCGGCACCATGGTGAGACTCCCCGGAGACCGACGCGCGTGGACGGAGGCCGATGGGCCGAGTCTCTTCCTTCCTGATCTTCGTTCTGCTCGGCGCAGCCACCGCGCGCTCCCAGACCACCTGGACCGTCTGCGCCAGCGGTTGCGACTTCACCACGATCAGCGCAGCCGTCGTGGCCGCCAGTGCCGGCGACACCATCGATGTCCAGAGCGGTACCTATGCCGAGTCGGTGATCGTCCTGAAGTCGTTGACGATCAGCGGGGCGGGGCCCGACCAGACGACCCTCGAGGTGGACGGCGCGTCGGGCACAGGCTTCAGCGTCCTGGCGTCGTCGGTCGCCATCTCCGGCTTCCGGATCCTCGGCACCGGGGGGATCGAAGGATTCCGGCTAGGGGACGTCGACAGCTGCGAGATCTCGGGAAACCGGATCGAGGATCTCGGGACCGGCATCGGGCTCGCGAAATCGGACTCCAACGAGATCCGCGAGAACGAGCTGGTGGACTATGGGCAGGGGATCAGCCTCACCGGCAGCGCTTCGCCAGCGGACGGTGCGGATTCGAACC
>CAYGCW010000185.1:0-5885 GCA_964348465.1 uncultured Acidimicrobiia bacterium
ACGTCGCGGGCCGCCACCGCATCCAGCGAGTTGTCGAACACGCCTTCGAAGCCGAGCTGCTCGGCGACGTCGTGCGGGTCGAGCGGCAGCGACGAGCCCGCCCCGGCGCCGGCACCGAGCGGGGAGACGTCGAGACGATCGTGGCAGCGGGCAAAGCGGTCGGCGTCACGCACCAGCGCCCAGGCATGGGCGAGCAGGTGGTGGGCGAGCGGCACGGCCTGGGCCGGCTGGAGATGGGTGTACGAGGCCACCACGGCTTGGCCGGCCGCTTCGGCCTGGTCCGCCAGCGCGTCGACCAGGCGGTGCAGGCCCGCGATCCGGCCCAGGGCCGACCGCCGGAGGTAGAGGCGAATGTCGAGCGCCACCTGGTCGTTGCGCGACCGTCCCGTGTGGAGCTTGCCGGCGACCTCCCCTGCCAGCTCCGCCAGCCGCCGCTCGACCGCGGTGTGCACGTCCTCGTCCGTGTCCGCCCACTCGAAGGCACCCTGTTCGGCTTCGACGGCGATGCGATCCAGACCGTCGAGAAGCTGGGCGGTCTCGTACTCGTCGAGGAGGCCCACCCTGCCCAGCATCCGCACATGGGCGATCGAACCCGCCACGTCGTCGGCCAGCAGGCGACGGTCGGCGAGCGACACGGTGAAGCGCCACGTCGTCTCGTCGGGCGAGTCCGAGAAGCGGCCGCCCCAGAGCGTCACTCGCCCTCCCCGATGCGCTTCTCCGCGTAGGTACGGAGCCGCAGCGATTGGAGGCGAATGAAGCCGGTGGCGTCTCCCTGGTCGTACACGTCGTCGGCTTCGAAGGTCACGGTGGCATGATCGTAGAGCGCGTGGTCGGAGCGGCGGCCGACCACCGTCGCCTGGCCCTTGTAGAGCCGCAGCCGGGCTTCGCCGTTGACGCGGGTCTGCACGTCGTCCATGAACTTCTGGAGGGCCTCCCGCTCCGGGGAGAACCAGAAGCCGTTGTAGACCATCTCGGCGTAGCGGGGCACCAGCTCGTCGCGCAGATGTTGCACCTCCCGGTCCAGGGTGATCGACTCGACGGCGCGGTGGGCGTGGTAGAGGATCGTCCCACCCGGCGTCTCGTACACGCCCCGGGACTTCATCCCGACGAAGCGGTTCTCGACGATGTCCACCCGGCCCACCCCGTGGCGGCCGCCGAGATCGTTGAGGCGGCCCACCAGGTCCACCGGGCCCAGCTCCTCGCCGTCGACCGCGACCGGCGTGCCGCGTTCGAACGCCACCGTGACCTCCTCCGCCTCGTCGGGCGCCTGCTCGGGGTCGGTGGTCAGCTTGAACATGCCGGCCGGGGGACCTACCCACGGGTCCTCGAGCACGCCGCCCTCGTAGGAAATGTGCCACAGGTTGGCGTCCATCGAGTACGGCTTCTCGGCCGTGACCGGCACGGGGATGCCGTGGTCGGCGGCGTAGGCGACGCAGTCGGCGCGGCCCCGCAGATCCCACTCCCGCCACGGGGCGATCACCCTGAGATCGGGCCGCAACGCGTAGACGCCCAGCTCGAACCGGATCTGGTCGTTGCCTTTGCCGGTGGCGCCGTGGGCGATGGTGTCGGCGCCCGACGCCGCGGCGGCCCGTGCCAGGCCCTTGGCGATGACCGGGCGGGCCAGGGCGGTGCCGAGCAAGTAATAGTCCTCATAGACCGCCGAGGCCCGCAGTGCGGGGAAGGCGTACTCGGAGACGAACTCGTGCCTCAGGTCCTCGGTGATCGCCTCGACGGCGCCGGTGGCGAGCGCCTTTTCCCTCGCCTCCTCCACCTCCTCGCCCTGGCCGACGTCGGCCGTGTAGGCGACCACTTCGACGCCGTACTTCTCGATCAGCCACTTGAGGATCACCGAGGTGTCGAGACCGCCCGAGTAGGCGAGCACCACCTTCTTGACGGGCGGTTTCATGCGTCGGCTCCTATCCGCTCGAGTTCTTCTGCCAGGCCGGTGCCGCCGGCCTCATCGGCGGCCACGGCCATGATCGTGTCGTCGCCGGCGACCGTGCCGACCACGGACTCGAGCCGGGCCTGGTCGATGGCGCCGGCCACGATCTGGGCGGCACCGGGCGGCGTCTTCAGGACGACGATGTTGCCGGCCGGGCTGATCTCGTCCACGAAGTCCGCGATGGCCCGGGCCAGCGACTTCATCTCCTCGTCGTCGGGGCGCGGGCGCGGAATGACGTAACGAGCGGTGCCGGCGAGGCGAACCTTGACCGCACCGATGGCGTCGAGGTCGCGCGACACCGTAGCCTGCGTGACCGGGTGGCCGGCGGCGGCCAGCATGTTGACCAGCTCCCGCTGGCTGGCGACGTCGCGCTCGGCGATCAGCTTCCTGATCGCCCTCCGCCGTGCCGCACTGCCGGGGCTCACGGCGCCTCCCCGGCGGGCGCGACGCCGGGAGCGCCGGCCTCCCCCGGTACGCCGCTCGCGTCATCCGGCTCGATCATCGTGCCGATACCTTCCCTGGTGAAGATCTCCAGCAGGAGCGCGTGCTGGACCCGGCCGTCGAGGATGTGCGCCCTGGCAACGCCCCCGGCCAGCGCCGCCAGACACGACTCCAGCTTCGGGAGCATCCCTTGCGAAACCGCCCCCGACCGGAGCACGCCCTGCAGCTCGGTGGCCGTGAGCCGCGAGAGCAGGCTGCCGGCGTCGCCGAGGTCTCGGTACAAACCCTCGACGTCCGTGAGGTAGACGAGTTTGCCGGCGCCCAAGGCAGCGGCCAGCGCTCCGGCGGCCGTGTCGGCGTTGACGTTGTAGGCGCGGCCGTCGCCGCCCCGCGCCAACGGCGCAACGACGGGCACGTAGCCCTCATCCTGGAGGGCCACGACGATGGCGGGGTTGACCGAGGTGACGTCCCCCACGAACCCGAGCCTCTCGTCGCGGGGCGTTGCGCGGAACAGGTTCGCGTCCAGTCCGTTCACCCCTGCGGCCAGGGCCCCGTGGGTGTTGATGAGCCGGACGATGTCCGGGTTGACCTCCCCGGCCAGTGTGGCCTGCACCACCCGGATCGCCGCCGAGTCGGTCACCCGGAGGCCGTCGATCCACTCGGGCTCCATGCCCTCGCGTGCCATGGCCGCACTGATCTGCGGCCCGCCGCCGTGCACGATCACCGGCCGCAGGCCGACCAGGTGCAGGAGGGCGATGTCGTCGGCGAACGTCTCCCGCAGCGCCTCGTCGACCATCGCCGACCCGCCGTATTTGACGACGACCGTCTGGCCGCGGAACTCCTTGATATAGGGCAGCGCCTCGCTGAGGATGCGGGCCTTGCCCATCGTCGTGGCGATGCGGGGCCGGTCGGTGGACGGCACGGTGTGGCCGGTGGCCATCACGAGTACTCCGCGTTCAAGCTCACGTACTCGGGGGTGAGGTCCGTCGTGACGACCTCAGCTCGCCCGGGCCCGTCGCCGACGACGACGTCCACCCGCATCGTCACGAGGTGGGCCAGTGACTCCTGAAGGGCGGCAGCGTCGTGGTCGACCTCCAGGCCGTGCTCGGCCACCACCGTCCCCTCGTACGCCACCGAGACCCGCTCCGGGTCGAACGGCAGCCCGCTGGCTCCCAGCGCGCCGAGGATGCGCCCCCAGTTGGGGTCGCCTCCGTAGAAGCTGGCGCGCACCAGTGCCGAGTCGGCCACGGCCTTGCCGATGCTGCGGGCGACGGCCTCGGTCGCTGCGCCCCGCACCGCGAGCGTCACCACCCGGCGAGCACCCTCGGCGTCTTCGGCGATCCGCAGCGACAGCTCGCGGCAGGCCCGGGTCAGGGTCGCTTCGAACTCGGCCCGATCGGGCGTCACGCCCGCAGCGCCGGAGGCCAGCACGATGACCGAGTCGTTGGTGGAGGCGCATCCGTCCACATTGAGCGAGTTGAAGGAGCGGTCGACCGCCCGGCGCAGAGCGGTGTCGAGGGCCGCCGGGGCAACGACGGCATCGGTGGTGAGGACGGCCAGCATCGTGGCCATGTCGGGACGGATCATCCCGGCGCCTTTGGCCATGCCCCCGACCACGTAGCCGTCACCGCCGATCGTCGTCTGCTTCGGCACGGTGTCCGTGGTCATGATCGCCCTGGCCGCCAGCATTCGCACCTCCCGATCTCGGCTGAGACCGGCGGCCGCCTCGGCCACGGCCGCCGCCACCTTGTCGGCGGGGAGCCGGGGCCCGATCGGCCCCGTCGAGCAGAGCAGCACGTCCTCGACGTCGCAGCGGAGGACCTTGGCGGTGGCCTCGGCCGTGGCCAGCGCCGCCGCCCGGCCCTGGGCGCCGGTGCCGGCGTTGGCGCACCCGGCGTTGACGAGGACGGCCCGGGCCGTCGGGCCGGCGGCAAGGTGGGCCCGGCTCACCGAGATGGGCGCCGCCGCCGCGGCATGCGGGGTGAACACGGCGGCGGCGACGGCCGGCTCGTCGGCCACGACCAGCGCCACGTCCGGGCCGCCGGCGGCGCGAAGGCCGGCAGTTGCCGCGGCCACCCGAAAGCCCGCCGCCGCGACCACGCTCATGGCATCCACCCGGCCACGGGCAGGCCGGTGGCTTCATCGAGGCCCAGCATGAGGTTGGCGCATTGCAGCGCCTGCCCTGCGGCGCCCTTCAGGAGGTTGTCGATGGCCGACAGGACCACTGCGGTGCCGGTGCGGGCGTCGGCCCACGCCGCCAACAGGCACGAGTTCGACCCCACGGTCCAGCGCGTCTGCGGAGGCTGGTCGATGACCCGCACGAACGGCTTGGCGTCATAGGCCTTGGCCAGCGCTTCGACGAGGTCGCTGCCCCCGGCGCCGCCGGACAGCCGGGCGTAGCAGGTGGAGAGGATCCCGCGCTGCATCGGCGCCAGGTGCGGGACGAACACGACCGTGGGCTCGACCCCGGCCGCCGCTCCCAGCGCCGCCTCCATCTCCGGCCGGTGCCGGTGGGTGAGGACGCCGTAGGCCCGGATCCCCTCGGCGACCGCTCCGAACGCCAGGTCGGCGCGGGGGCTGCGGCCGGCGCCGGTCACGCCCGAGGCCGAGTCGACCACGATGCCCTCGGGCTCGACGAGGCCCGCAGCCAGCAGCGGCGCCAGCGCCAGCACTGCCGAGGTGGGGTAGCAGCCCGGCGCCGCCACCGTTGCCGAGCCTGCGATCTCGGTGCCGAAGAGCTCGGGGATGCCGTAGGCCCAGCGTCCCAGCTCGGCGGGAGCCGGGTGACGGGCACCGTAGGCTTCCTCGTACCGCTCGGGGCTGTCCAGCCGGAAGTCGCTGCCGAGGTCCACGACCCTCATGCCACGCCCGGCCAACGCCATGCCGGGGGCCGCCGACGCGCCGTGGGGCAGCGCCAGGAACGCCACGTCCACGTCGGGGACCTCGTCGGGAGCGTTGGAGGCGAGAACCCGCCCTTCCCCGCCGAGGTGGGGATGGACGTCGCCGAGGCGCCTGCCGGCATGCGTGTGGGCGCCGAGGTGGACGACGCCGATGGCAGGGTGCTCGTCGAGCAGCCGCACCAGCTCGCCCCCGGCGTAGCCGGAGGCGCCGAGAACGGCGGCGGTCAGCGTCGACATGAGGGCCGGGAGTATACGCATATGCGTATAGCCGCTTGGCGCGAATTCCGGGTAGCGGCACCCGCTCCGCCGACATATGCTGCGCGAGAGGCGCAAAGGGGGGAAACCGTGGAAGCGCTGCCGTCGGATCAGATTCTGAGCCCATCGACCCGCAGGGCGTTGCGACGCGCCCAGGCCGCCGCGATCCTGCGGGCCCGGGCCACCGCACCGGCTGCGGAGTCGGCCCAATACCCGCCGGCGTCGGGCGACGTCGGCTCCGCCGTGCCGGCGCCCGTCGTCGACGAAGACGACCTGCTGGTCGCGCTCACGATCGCCCACGGCGGCGACAACGCCGTGGTCGACCTGCTCGACCACTACCGGATCGA
>CAYGCW010000186.1:0-5828 GCA_964348465.1 uncultured Acidimicrobiia bacterium
TGATCCCGACCGCCTGGGAGACGCCGCGCTTCGAGCTCGACGACACCGTCACGCCATCGCCGCATCATCCGCTGGGTGCCAAGGGCGTCGGCGAATCGGCGACGGTCGGCTCCCCGGCGGCGTTCGTCAACGCCGTCGTCGACGCCCTCGCGCACATGGGCGTGCGCAACATCGACATGCCGGTGCTGCCCGACCGGGTCTGGTCCGCGATACAGGGCCCGTCGGGGTGAGCAGGGAGACGCTGGCGCTCGCCGGCCGCCTGGCAGCGGCCGGCGAGCCGTTCGTGCTCGCGACCGTGGTCTGGCGACAGGGGCCCTCGTCGGGCAAGGAGGGTGCCAAGGCGGTGATCCGGCCGGACGGCTCGGTACGCGGCTGGCTGGGAGGCGCCTGCGCCGAACCCACCGTGGTGCGGGAGGCGCTGCGCGCGCTGGAGGACGGCCGTCCCCGGCTGCTGGTGCTGGGGCCGGCCGAGGACGCCCGCAGCGCCCGCCCGGGGGTGGTGCGGGCGCCGATGGCATGCGAGAGTGAGGGAGCGATGGAGGTGCATCTGGAGCCAAACCTGCCGCCGCCGCACGTCGTAGTGGTCGGGCGGTCGCCGGCGGTGCGGACGCTGTCGGGGATGGCGCCGGTCCTCGGCTGGCGGGTCACGGTCGTCGATGACGGTGGCGATCCTGGCGAATACCCGGCCGCCGACGAGGTGCTCACGACGCTGGACACCGGCGCGGTCGACGTCGACGAGCGCACGTGCGTGGTCGTCGCCACCCAGGGCCACTACGACGAAGCCGCACTCGAGGCGTGGCTGGCGACGCCGGCCGGGTACGTGGCGCTGGTGGCTTCCCGGAAGCGGGCCGACGGCGTCATCGAGCACCTTCGCTCCCGCGGGTTGCCCGACGAGGCGCTGGCCCGCGTCCACGCCCCTGCCGGACTCGACCTCGGCAGAGTGGAGCCGGAGGAGATCGGGGTGGCCGTCCTGGCCGAGTTGGTGGCGGTACGCGCCGCCGGAGGCGTCCGCAGGGGCGTCGCGGTTGCGGCGCCGCAGACCGTCGTCGACCCGGTGTGCGGGATGACGGTCGACGTCGCCTCGTCGCACCACCGCCTCGACCACGAGGGCGCCACGTACCACTTCTGCGCCGCAGGCTGCCTGCGCGCCTTCGAGTCGAACCCGGACGACTACCTCGCCGGCGGGTAGGTTCGCGCCGTGCACATCGGCGTCTACATCTTCCCCACGGATCAGACCATCCAGCCCGTCGCGCTGGCCCGCGCCGTCGAGGAGCGTGGATTCGAGTCGCTGTGGTTCCCCGAGCACAGCCACATCCCGGTGAGCCGGCGCACGCCCTGGGGTGGCCGCAAGAGCGCCCCGCCGCTGCCGGAGATGTACTGGCGCACCCACGACCAGTTCGTGGCGCTCGGCGCGTGCGCCGCCGTCACCGAGCAGATCCGCCTCGGCACCGGCATCACGCTGGTGGCGCAGCGGGACCCGATCTGGCTCGCCAAACAGGTGGCGTCGCTCGACGTGATCTCGGGCGGCCGGGTGCTGTTCGGCATCGGCTACGGCTGGAACCGGGAGGAGATGGCGCATCACGGGGTGGACTACGCGGACCGGCGCGCGGTGCTGCGGGAGAAGGTGTTGGCGATGAAGCGCCTGTGGACTCAGGACGAGGCGTCCTTCGACGGCGAGTACGTGAGGTTCGAGCCCAGCTGGGCCTGGCCGAAGCCGGTCCAGGAGCCGCACCCGCCGGTCATCCTCGGCGGCAGCGCCGGGCCCCGCACCTTCCAGGACATCGTGGAGTTCTGCGACGGATGGATGCCGAACCGGGGCCGCAGCAAACTCCCCGAGTTCGCGGCCACCTTGCGCGCCGCTGCGGAGTCGGCCGGCAGGGACCCCGACGGCATCGAGTTGGGCCTGTTCGGCGCCCCTCCGGATGCCGACGCTCTGGCCGGGCTGGCCGCGGCCGGCGTTGCCAGGGCAGTGCTGTCGCTGCCGCCGGCTTCCCCACGAGAAGTCATCGCCAAGCTGGACGAGTACGCAAAGCTGGTCTGAGGGTCGCGCCGCCCATTCCGGCGCGTTGCGGCCTTCGGCTCTCGCCGCCGGCGAGCAGCCACCGCTCCGCTCGTAGAAGCTCACCCGAGGACGCGGTTGGCCTCCTCGATCAGCTCGCCGACGTCGGAGCCGGTCTCCTCGGCGAGGACCCTGCGGACACCGGGGGAGACGCCCTCGAGAGTCGAGGCCAGGCGGCGGAGGACGCCACGCTGCGCCTTCATGCGGGCGGCTTCCTCGGCAGGAGTGACGAGATCGTCCACCACCGAACCCTCGGCCCGCGACGCCACCAGCGGCTCGGGCAACCCGCGTACCCACACCAGCGACCGCCGGCCCGGGCCCCGCCCGTCGATGATCGGCTCGACCGCCACCACCTCGTCGGACCGCACGTACTTGCCGTAGCCCAGAGCGACGAGCTGGCCGGTCTGGATGCGCATGACTCCACCTCCGCCGCCAACGGTAGCCAGCGGGTGCGACACGCGACAGGGCCGCCCAGTCGGGCGGCCCTGCCCTCGCTCCTGCGCTCAGAAGCCTGCCAACCAGTCGAGGATCGGCTGGCGGTCGGTGCGGTACGAGAACCCGTTGCCCATGCACTGGTTGTTCAGCACGAACGAGTTCACGGCCACGATCTCACCGGCGAGGAACACCGCCCCGCCGGAGTCGCCGAAGCACAGGCCGCCCGTATGGGCCTTGCCCGGGTTCGACGAGAGTTGTACGTTGAAGCCGTCCGTCAGGGCGCTCTTCAAGTTGTTGAGCTTGACCTCGGCCACGTACCGGCTCAGCTCCACCATCAGCTCCGGCTTCACCAGCTGGAGGCCGTAGCCGACGAGTTCCATCCTCGCCAGTCCCTTGGGCCCGGCAAGGGCGTCGAGCGTCCCGCCGGCGGCCAGCGGGTACGTCTCCAGGCCGGGCGCGGCATCGAGCACCACGACCCCGACGTCGGAAGTGTTCGGGAACGTGGCAAAGTCGTCGTAGTCCGGGTGTGTCACCGGCGTTCCCTCGAAGGCGTCGGGGCCCGGGAACGGGTAGTGGTCGCTGGTCACATCCACGTCGAAGAACACCCGGGCGCCGCTGGTGCCAACCGTGCAGTGGCCGGCGGTCAGCAGCACGTCGTCGGCGATCAGCGAGCCGGTGCACCGGTGGCTCGGTTCGCCGTCGACGTCGAACACGACGAGCCCGACGCCTTCCCACTCGTTGCCACTGTCCTTCTCGCCGAACATGACCGCGCCCGAGGGCGCCGCCACCGCCAGCAGCATCGCCAGCGCGCCGATGATCGCGAGTAGTCGCGTTCGCATAGATTCCTCCCGTCCGTCGCCGTCACGGTCCCCTGCCACTCACAGTAGCGCCTCGGGGGCGCCCTTGTCGGGCGGTCAACCCTGAGACTCTGCCCGATTCGGCCGGCACCCGTCCAGAGGCGAAGGCCTCTAACCACTGAGCGTGCCGGTGCGGGACCAACGCCTCGGCGCCAACGAAGATGTCGGCGAGGTTCACCGTGACGACGTAGCCGTGCAGCCCGCGTCACCCGGCCCGGTAGACGAGGCCCATCTCCCCGATCGACGAGAGCTGCAGACGATCGCCGTCGATCACCGCCGTGAAGCCGTCCCCGATGACCTCGATCACGTGGCCGTCCTGGTCCGCGAGGTCGGGCGAACACATGCCGTCGGCGGCGAGCCTGGTGGCGTTCACCTGGTCACCCGACAGGACGTACGTGCCGGTCAGCGTCCGGCAGCCGGTGGAGCCGGTCAACGACCCGTCGGTACCGAGCAGCAGCGTGGCCGGCTCGCCGCCGACGCTGGACACGACGTCACCCTCGATCAGCGACTCGAGGACCCACTCCTGGCCGACGAGCTCCGCGGTCGGGACCGGAGGAAGCAGCCGGAAGCGCAGCACCGAGTCCGGTCCCGTGAGCACCAGGCCGTCGCCGGCGCGCTCGATGGAATCCGAGGCCAGGAGCGCCGCCAGGTAGGCCTGCTCGGCGGCCATCACCGGCGGCTCGCAGCCCACGAGCGTATGGGAGATCTCGCCGAACTCGATCGACGTGGCGTTGATGGCGACGGCGCCGCCATACGAGTTGCAGCCGGACCGCCCACCTACCTGCCCCGGCTCGAGCGTCAGCGTGATCCGGAACCCGGGCACGATCTCAATCGCCGTGCCCTGCAACCTGCCCGACTCGAGTTCCCACGCGCCCATGGCGCTGCCGGAGACGTTCTCCCCGACGTCACCGCACGCGGCGGTCGCCAGCGCAAGCGCGGTCAACAGCAGCAGCTTCCTCATGGTCCTGGGACGCTCCCGGGTTCTGCTGCGGTTCCCGCACGATCACGACGCGCCGGACGCGCGGGAGCGCCACCCGCTAGAAAGCGCTGATGGCCGTTCTGCTCGCCCTCGCCGCCGCCGTCGTCGTCGGCAGTGGCGACTTCTTCGGCGGGGTGGCAGCCCGACACGGCAGGATCCTCGCGGTGGTGACGTGGGTGCACGTCGTCGGCATCGGCGCCATGGCCGCGCTCGGGCCGCTGCTCGGCGGCGACCCGACGGCAGCCGACCTGTGGTGGGGAGCGGCGTCGGGGGTGGCGGGCGCGGCCGGCGTGCTCGCGCTCTACAGCGGGTTCACCGCCGGCCGCGTCGGTCTCGTCGCTCCCACCTCGGCCGTCGTGGCCGCGGGCTTTCCGGTCGGATTCGGGATCCTCGTCGGCGAACGGCCGGGATGGGTGGCTCTCGCCGGGCTGGCCGTAGGGCTGGCGGCGATCGCGCTCGTGAGCCGGCCGAGTCACGACGAGCCCGGGGACGGCGCCGCCAACGGCCTGGTGCATGGCGTCGCAGCCGGCCTGGCCTTCGGCGCTCTCTTCATACTTCTGAGCCGCGCCGAGGACGGGTCCGGCCTCTGGCCGCTGCTCCCCGCACGCGCCGCCGGCGCAGCCGCGCTGGTCGGCGCTGCGATCGCGATGCGGCGCGACCTGGCTCCGGTGCGGATGTCGTGGCGGCCGATCGCCACCGCCGGGCTCCTCACCGTCACTGGCAACGGGCTGTTCCTACTGGCGTCGCAGCGGGGTCTGCTCTCGGTGGTGGCGGTCCTCACGTCCATGTATCCGGCGGCGACCGTGGCGTGGGCCCGCGTCGTCTTCCGGGAGAGGCTCAACGGCGTGCAGCTGAGCGGCGTGGCGCTGGCTCTGCTCGCAGTGGCGTTGATCGCAGGCGGCTGAATGCGCCGTTTGGAGCGCCGCCATCACGGGTACGACGGAACGACGCCCAGGATCGAGCATCGCACGCAAAGTCTCGTGGAACTTTCCACCGTCCTGGGGGGTCATAACAGGACAACGCCACCGGGAACACCCCGGGGGCCCGAGTGCAAGGGAGCGACCGTGCTGCTGTTCATCCCGTCGATCGCCGTCAACGCTCTGCTGTTGCTGGCTGCGGCCTACGCCGGGTGGACGCGCTGTCGCGACGCCGCCGAGCCCGTCGCCCGGGCCGTCCCCGCCCGACGTGGGGCGCCTGCTCTTCGACAGGCTCGCCGGCCCGCCGAGATGCCGGCGGTGTAGGGGCTCCCCCTCCCGGCCCCGAGCCGGCAACACATTCGGGCCATTCAAGCGCCCGGGCCTTCCTCCCTCCCCCCAAGGCCCGGGCGCTTCCGCGACATTGGGGGCGCCATCACGGGTTTGGGGGGACGCCACGGGTTTGCCAGGGCGCCCCGCTCGAAGTCACATTGGGGGCGCCCGTCGGGTGCAATCCGCACCACGGGTTTGCCAGGGCGCCCCGCTCGCCCTACTCGGGCTCGCCCACCTGGCCCGCCCGGCCT
>CAYGCW010000187.1:0-5080 GCA_964348465.1 uncultured Acidimicrobiia bacterium
GACGATGCGGAGCCTCGACATGGACGCCTCCTTCGCCGACCGCTACCTCAACGAGGGCTTCTCCGGCGGGGAACGCAAGCGCAACGAGATCCTGCAGATGGCCGTGCTCGCTCCGGAGATGGCAGTGCTCGACGAGACCGATTCGGGGCTCGACATCGACGCCCTCAAGATCGTGGCCGAGGGCGTTCAGAAGGTGGCGGGCCCCGAGCGCGGCTTCCTGATCATCACGCACTACCAGCGCATGCTCGACTACATCACCCCGGACGTCGTCCACGTCTTCGTCGATGGGCGCATCGTCGAGTCGGGCGATGCCGCTTTGGCGGCCCGTATCGAGGACGAGGGCTACGAGGCCTTCCGGGCGGGGGCGCTGGCCTGATGACCGACCTGGCCCACCTGCGCAAGGATTTCCCCCTGCTGCAGCGCGAGGTCAACGGCCACCCGATCGTCTACCTCGACTCGGCCGCCACCACCCAGAAGCCGGTCTCGGTATTGGACGCGATGGACCGCTACTACCGGACCTGCAACGCCAACGTCCACCGGGGCGCCTACAGCATCGCCGAGGAGGCCACCGACCTCTACGAAGGCGCCCGCGCCAAGGTGGCGTCGTTCATCAACGCCGCCACCCCCCGCGAGGTCGTGTTCACGAGAGGCACTACCACCGGGATCAACTTCCTCGCTTACGGCTGGGGGCTCTACCGGCTGCAGGAGGGCGACCGGATCGTCCTCACCGCGCTGGAGCACCACGCCAACGTCGTGCCGTGGCAGCTCATCACCCGCCACACCGGCGCCGAGCTCGTCTACCTGCCGCTCACCGGCGACTACCGGATCGACGCCGACGCCGTCTCCGACCTCGTCGACGAGCGCGTCAAGATCGTGTCGGTGTCCGGCATGTCGAACGTGGTGGGCTCGATCGGGCCGGTGCGGGAGATCGCCGATGCCGCCCGTGCCGTGGGCGCGCTGAGCATCGTCGACGGCGCCCAGATGGTGCCGCACATGCCGACGGACGTGCGCGAGCTCGGCGCCGACTTCCTCGTGTTCAGCGCCCACAAGATGCTGGGGCCGACCGGTGTCGGCGCCCTGTGGGGGCGGCTCGAGCTGCTGGAGGAGATGGAGCCCGCCGAGGGTGGCGGCGAGATGATCCGCGACGTCCAGCTCTACGAGTCGACCTGGGCGGACGTGCCCCACAAATTCGAGGCCGGCACGCCCCCGATCGCCGAGGCCATCGGGCTCGGCGCAGCCGTGGACTACCTCCAGGCCATCGGCATGGACGAGGTCCGCAAGCACGAGATCGACATCACCGGCTACGCCTTGGAGCGTCTGGCGGCGGTGCCGGAGCTGACGATCTACGGGCCGATGGATCCGATGGTGCGCGGCGGTGCCGTCAGCTTCACGCTGGCCGACATCCATCCGCACGACCTCCAGACGATCCTCGACCAGCACGGCGTGTGCGTGCGGGCCGGCCACCACTGCGCCCGCCCTCTGATGCGCATCCTCGAGGTGCCTGCGACGGCGCGGGCATCGTTCTACGTCTACAACACCCGCGACGAGGTCGACCGCCTCGTCGAGGCTCTCGATGACGCCCGGAGGTTGTTCGGTGTCGGTTGAGGAGCTGTACCGCGAGGTCATCCTCGACCACTACCGGAACCCCAGGCATCGGGGGACGCTGCCCGCCGCCGACGCCCACGCCGAGGGCCAGAACCCGCTGTGCGGCGACGAGATCGCCATCGACCTGGCGTTCGACGGCGACACCGTGGCGGACGTCGCCATCTCCGGCCAGGGGTGCTCGATCAGCCAGGCTTCGGCCTCGATGATGTCCAACGCCATCAAGGGCAAGACCCGGGCCGACATCGAGGACCTGATGCACCGCTTCAAGCGGATGATGGACATCGAGGAGGGGGATCCCGGGCTCGACCCGGACCGGCCTGGAGCCGTGCTCGGCGACCTGGAGGCGCTCCAGGGCGTGCGCAAGTTCCCCGTCCGCATCAAGTGCGCCGATCTGCCGTGGACGACGCTGCTGGAGGCGCTGGGCCCCTAGCTCTGGAACGCGCCCGACGGCCGCGCGCCGGTCCGGGTCTCGGTGACGCTCAGGGGAAGGCCGGGCCCGGAGATACACTTGGCGTGAGCACGAGGAGCCGCCGTGATGGCCGATTACGACGACCGCACCGCCCTGATCATCGTCGATGTGCAGAACGACTTCGCCGACCCGGCCGGGAGCCTCTACGTCGCCGGTGGCGAGGAGGTCGTGCCGCTGCTGAACGCCGAGGCGGACCGTGCCCGGTCCACAGGCGCTCTCGTCGCCTACACCCAGGACTGGCACCCGCCGGTCACGCCGCACTTCGAGAAGGACGGGGGTATCTGGCCGGTCCATTGCGTCCGCGACACGTGGGGAGCGCAGTTCCACCCGGACCTGCGGGTGGACGGCGAGGTGATCCGCAAGGGCACCGGCGGCGAGGACGGCTACTCCGGCTTCACCTGCCGCGACCCGGAAACCGGGGTCGAGACACCCACCGGCCTAGCAGCCCTTCTGCGTGAGCGCGGGATCGCGCGCCTGGTGGTCGGCGGCATCGCCACCGACTACTGCGTGCAGGAGACCGTACGCGACGGTGCCGCCGAGGGATTCGCCGTGACCGTCCTCGCCGACGCCATCCGGGCGGTGAACCTCGCCCCCGGCGACGGCGCCCGGGCGGTGGCAGCCATGACGGCCGCCGGGGCCGGAGTCGAATGAGCGCCTGGGTCGGCACCGGCAACCTGGCACTGCTCACCGACTTCTACGAGCTGACCATGGCGCAGACCTACGTGGCCACCGGCGCCGTGGCCCCTTCGACGTTCGACTTGTTCGTGCGCAACCTGCCGGTCAATCGACGGTTCCTCGTCGCCGCCGGGCTGGACACCGCCCTCGCCGGCCTCGAGTCGTTCCGCTTCTCGGCCGAGTCGGTCGCGTACCTCGCCTCGCTCGGCCGGTTCGATGAAGCATTCTTGGACTACCTGCGAGCGTTCCGCTTCGGCGGCGACGTGTCGGCCATCCCCGAGGGCGAGGTCGCCTTCGAGAACGAGCCACTGCTGCGGGTGACGGCTCCGCTCCCGGAGGCCCAGCTCGTCGAGACGTTTCTCCTCAACACGATCGGGTTCCAGACGATGATCGCCTCCAAAGCCGCCCGCATGGCGATCGCCTGCGGGGAGAAGCGCTTCGTGGACTTCTCGGCACGGCGCGACCACGGTGCGGACGCCGCGCTCAAGGGATCCCGGGCCACGTTCATCGGCGGCGCCGCGGCGACGTCGATGACCCTCGCCGGCATGGAGTACGGCATCCCGGTATCGGGAACGATGGCCCACTCCTACGTCCTCTCCTACCCGAGCGAGGCCGACGCCTTCCGCGACTACGCGCGCATGTTCCCCGAGGACGCAGTCCTGCTGATCGACACCTACGACACCGAAGAGGGCGCAAGGGTGGCGGCGGCGGTGGCGACCGAGCTGGCGCCCGAGGACATCCACATCCGCGGCGTCCGGCTCGACTCGGGCGACCTGGGGCGGCTGAGCACCTCGGTGCGCAAGATCCTCGACGACGCCGGCCATCCGGACATCCAGATCTTCGCGTCGGGGGACCTCGACGAATGGCGCATCGTGGAGATGGTCGGCGCCGGCTGCCCGATCGACGCTTTCGGGGTCGGGACCCGGATGGGCACCTCGGCCGACGCCCCTTCTCTCGGCGTGGTCTACAAGCTCGTGGACGACGACGACGGGCCGGTGATGAAGTTGTCGTCGGGGAAGGTCACCCTCCCGGGCCGCAAGCAGATCTGGCGCCGCGACGACTACGACGTGCTGGCGCTCGACGGCGAGCCGATCGAGAGGGGCCGGCCCCTGCTGGTCGAGGTGATGGCAGGCGGCACGCGGCTGGCCGCCCCCGAGCCGCTCGCCGCCATCCAGGCACGACGCGCCGCGGCGGTGGCGGGGCTGCCGAGCAGACTCCGGACGCTGACCGGGCGGGAACGGCCCTACGAGGTCCGGCTCTCCGCCGGCCTGGAAGCGCTCGCCGCCGCAGTGACCGCCGAGCTGGAGGGCTGAGCCCACCATCGTCGGCGCGGCGGACCTCGCCGGAGATCAGCCCTGAGCCCTATCCGACGATGCCGCCCTCGGTCATCTTGCGGAGATCGAGCGCCGCATCCAACTCGTCTGCCGGCAGCCCGCCCAGCTCCAGCGCCACGTCGCGCACGTTGCGGCCCTCGGCAAAAGCCTGCTTCGCCACCTTGGCCGCCAAGTCGTACCCGATCTTCGGCACCAGCGCGGTGACGATGATCACGTTGCGCTCGACCAGCTCCTTGGCGCGCGCCTCGTCGGCCTGGATGCCTTCCACGCACTTCTCACGCAGCACGTCGGAGGCGGAGGCCAGCAGTTCAGCCGACTCCAGCAAGTTGTGGGCCAGCACCGGCATCATCACGTTCAACTCGAAGTTGCCGTTGGCGCCCGCCCAGGCCACCGCCGCGTCGTTCCCGACGACTTGGGCCGCCACCTGCATGGCCATCTCCGGGATCACCGGGTTCACCTTGCCCGGCATGATCGAAGACCCCGGCTGCAGCGCCGGGAGCCTTATCTCGGCGATGCCGGTCCGCGGGCCGGACGACAGCAGTCGCAGGTCGTTGGCGATCTTGAACAGCGACACCGCCACGGTCTTCAGCGCCCCTGAGGCATTGACGGCCGCGTCCTTCGAGCCTTGCGCCTCGAAGTGATCGTCGGCCTCGCGGAACGGATATCCGGTCTGCTCCGCCATTCCGGCGATCACCGCCGCAGCGAACCCCGGCGGGGCGTTGATGCCGGTGCCGGTGGCCGTCCCGCCCAGCGCCAGCTCCTCCAGCTCCGGGAGCACGGCCTCGAGCCGTTCCCCCCCTTTGCGCGCCTGGGCCGCGAAGCCGGCGAACTCCTGGCCGAGCCGGACCGGGGTGGCATCCATGAGGTGGGTGCGACCCGACTTCACGATGTGGTCGAACTCACCGGCTTTGGCCGCCAGGGCGCCGGCGAGCCGGCCGAGGGCGGGGATCGTCGCCTCGCGCAGCGTGGCGACGGCGGCGACGTGAATGGCGGTGGG
>CAYGCW010000187.1:5090-5823 GCA_964348465.1 uncultured Acidimicrobiia bacterium
GTCGTTGGACGACTGCGACGCGTTCACGTGGTCGTTGGGGTGAACGAGCCTCGACCCCACTTCGCCGCCCAGGACCTGCGTCGCCCGGTTGGCGATGACCTCATTGGCGTTCATGTTCGTGGACGTGCCCGAGCCGGTCTGGAAGATGTCGAGCACGAACTGGGCGTCGTGGGCACCGGACATCACCTCGGTGGCGGCCTCCACGATGGCGTCGGCCTTCTCCTTGTCCACCAGGCCGAGGTCGAGGTTGACCTTGGCCGCCTCCGACTTGATCAGGCCCAGCGCCCAGATGAAGCGCCTCCCGAATCGAAGCTTCGAGATCGGGAAGTTGTCGACTGCCCGCTGCGTGGAGGCGCCGTAGAGGGCATCGTCGGGTACCTGGACCTCACCCATCGAATCGCGTTCGGTTCGCATGATCCCTCCCTTGCGGTCCTGCTGCTCCCCAGGCTAGGTCGTGCCGGGCAGCTCTCCCGCCGGCCGGGTACCCGACCGCCCATGGCGGGGGCGGAGAGTCACAGGTCGAGCAGATCCTCGAGGTTCAGGTCCAGGGCGAAGCTCGTGAGCCACACGCCCTCCGTCACGAGCCGGTGCGCCATTTCTCCTTGGGGAAGCAGCATCACATGCCGGAGGTAGACCACCGGCGGCTCGCCGATGACGCCGAACGCACCGAGCGGCATGCGAGCGTTCACCTCCGGGAGCGCGAGCAGCACGTCGGCCAGCTCGACGTCGTCCA
>CAYGCW010000188.1:0-2058 GCA_964348465.1 uncultured Acidimicrobiia bacterium
GCCTCGGGGTGGGAGAGGTCGATGCGGGGGAGGGTGGGGACGCCGTACCACGACTCGTAGGTGGTCTCGACGGCGGGACCGTCATCGTCGCGTCGTTCGATCGCCAGGCCCTCGGCCGGGAGCGTCCGCAGGTACTGCTGGTAGGCGGGCGAGCGCACCCACGGCTCGCCGTCCGCAGAGCGGCGGAGGATCACCCGCGGCGGCCAGTCCTTCACCACGAACCAACCTGCGTACTCCGATTTCGGGCCATTGGCGACGAGGTCGGCGAAGGCGAAGAAGCGCGGCGAGCAATGGTTGAACGAGGCGTCGACGATCACCCGAATGCCGCACCGGTGCAGGGCGGCGACCAGATCGGCAAGAGCGTCGTTGCCGCCGAGCGCCGGGTCCACCGTGAAGTAGTCGACGGCGTCGTAGCGGTGAGTGGAAGGCGACGTGAAGATCGGGTTGATGTACACGGCATCGACACCCAGGTCGGCCAGGTACGGGGCCCGCTCGGAGATGCCAGGCAGGTCGCCACCCTGGAAACGCATCCAGTGGGGCTCGCTGCCCCAGGGGTCGGCCCCGTCGGGCGTGAGGGTGGCGTCCCCGCTTGCGAAGCGCTCTGGGAAGATCTGATAGACCACCGCGCCCCGGGCCCACTCGGGCACGGCGACGGCGGCCAAGCGGCCGACATGCAACTCCCAGCGGTCCAAGCGTTCGACGGCGTTGGCAACGCCCGCCGGGGTCAGGTACACGGCCCGGCCCCCGCCGTCCCGGAACGCGAACGTGTACCTGAGCACCGGACCTTCCGGATCGAGCCGCGCCTCCCAGTGCGCGAACCGGCGGTTGCGAGCCCAGCACGCCATGTCCACGCCGCGGCCGTCGTTCAGCACGACGTGCGCCTCCCGGAAGCCGGGCTCGGTGCGAACGGCCAGCCGGATCGAGCCGCCGGGGTCCCGCGCCACGTGGGCCGCATCGGTGGGGTCGTGCCGCAGGTCGTACGGATAGAGGTGCCCCTCGGTGTCGTAGAACCGGCCGTCTGGGAAGTAGCTGCGCGCCACGGTGCTCTCCGGTGAGGGCCCGAAGATGCTAGGCGGGCGCGGGAAGACCGGCGCAGCGGGGCATACTGGCCGGATGACCGGGGAGCACCTGAGCCGGGGAAGAGCCGCCATCGGGCGAGCGGCCGCGGCGGCTGCGGTGGCCCGTCGCCTCACGCGCCGCGCCGCGGTGGCCGGAGCCGTCGCCGTGGCGGTGCTGGTGGTGGTCGCCGCCGGAGTGTGGGCGCCCCGCGGCGCTTCGCTCGTCGCCTGGCTCGTGGTCGCGGCGCTGTGCCTCGTTCCGGTGGGGGTTCTCTGGAGCTTCCAGGGCTCGCTCGGCGCGGTCATCGACTTGCCGGCGAGAGTCGACGGAGCTCCCGCGCAGGTCACCGCCACTGCACGGCGGGTCGCCGAGGCAGGCAGGGCGGCGCGCCGGCGGCGCGGCCTGCTGCGCACGGTGGGAGCGGTGTGGGCGGCCGGCAACGCCGCCAAGGAGCTGGCGGCGGAGGCCGATCTCGCCCCACTCGCCAAGCTGGCCGTCCCCGGCTACCTGGCCCTGGCAGCGGCCGCGGTGGTCGGCGTCGCCCTCGTGGTGGCCTTCACCGCAGTCGTGGTCCTGATCGCAGTCATGTGAGGCGCGATTGGAGTCCCCGGGAGGGCGATGGCGCCCCCGCCGCCGGGCCGGGGAGGGAGCATTGCCCAGCTACTGCCCCGACCCTATACTTCCGGGCAACTGAAGAAGAGGAAGCGGCTGCTTCCCACCCGGCCACCGCCCGACCCGGGCAGGTGCGCCGAGGTCACGAAGTACGGCAGCAGGTCTTCCCTCGCTGCCGTCTTTTTGTGAGCGGAGGGTTAGGAGGTACCCCTGGCAGACGAACTGCGTGTGAACGACAAGATAAGGGCCCGCGAGGTCCGGGTGGTCGCCCCCGACGGCTCCCAAGTCGGCGTGAAGGCGATCGAGGAGGCCCGGTGGCTGGCCGACCAACTGGGGCTCGACCTGGTCGAGGTCGCTCCCGACGCCCGCCCTCCCGTTTGCCGCCTC
>CAYGCW010000188.1:2068-5762 GCA_964348465.1 uncultured Acidimicrobiia bacterium
CCCGGGTGACCCCCGCCCCGAGGATGGGCAGCAGCAGGGCGACGGAGGCGACTCGCGAGGGCGGCGGTCCCAGGGGAAGCCGCACCAGGTGATCCAGGAAGAAGCAGACGAGGACCGTCATCAAGGAAGTGAAGTTCCGGCCCAAGATCGACACCCACGACTTCGAGGTGAAGGAGCAGCGGGCCCGCCGCTTCCTCGAAGAAGGCGACAAGGTCAAGGTGACGATGATGTTCCGGGGTCGCGAGGTGACCCACCCCGAGATCGGGCTCCGGCACCTCCAGAAGCTCGCAGCGGAATTGGATGACGTGGCCGGGATCGAAGCCAGCCCTCGCCTCGAGGGCCGCAACATGACCATGGTGCTGGCGCCCCTCCGCAGCGGCCGCAGGCGCCAGGAAGCCCCCGGATCGGCCGGAAGCGACACGCAGAGCGAAGACTAGGGCACCCCCCGCGCCGGCAGCCGCCGGACAGGAAAGGGCAACCATGCCGAAGATGAAGACGCACCGCGGCGCGGCAAAGCCTGGCGCGGGCACAACCGACACAAGAAGGATTCCTCCCGGTGGCGCCGGGTGCAAGGCGACGCCGACCTGTCATCCGGCGACGCCCGGCGTATCGGCCGCCTCATGGGACGGCGGTAAGGAGGCATACCGATGGCTCGAGTCAAGCGAGGCGTGCAGCACGTCAAGAAACGCCGCAAGGTGATGGAGGCGGCGAAGGGCTACACCGGCGCCCGCAGCCGCCGCTACCGCACCGCCCGCGAGCAGGTGATGAACTCCATGACCTACTCGTACCGCGACCGGCGTACCCGGAAAGGGCAGTTCCGGCGGTTGTGGATCGCCCGGATCAACGCGGCGGCTCGTGAGAACGGCACTACGTACTCCCGGTTCATGGCCGGTCTCAAAGCGGCCGAGATCGAGGTGGACCGCAAGATGCTCGCCGACATGGCGGTCAACGACCCGCAGGCGTTCACCGCGCTGGTCGAAACCGCCTCGGCCCACGAGGTCTCCTGATCGATGGACGGGGGCGAGATCGCCTCGCCCCGCAATCCCCGGGTCGCCGCCGCGGCCCGGCTGCAGCGGAGCAAGGCCCGCCGCGAGGCGGGCCGCTCGCTTCTCGAGGGACCCCACCTGCTCGCCGAGGCCGTGGCGGCCGCCATCGCCGTGGAGAGCGTGTTCGCGCTTGCGGATGACGAGGCGGCGCACCGGCTCGCGGCAGAGGCGGCAGCGGAGCTGCTCGTGGTCGGCGACGCGGCGCTCGGACGGCTGGCGCCCACCGAGCACCCGCGCGGGCCGGTGGCGGTGTTCCGAATTCCGGCGCCGGCGGGGTTGGGAACGAGGCCGGTGGTGGCGCTGTGGGGCGTGGGTGATCCCGGCAACGCAGGAACCCTGGTGCGCACTGCCGCCGCGTTCGGCGTCGATGTCGCCGCCGGGCCTGCCTGCGTGGATCTGTGGTCGCCCAAGGTGCTGCGAGCCGCTGCCGGAGGGCACTTCCGCACCGCAGTCGGCGTGGCAGGGAGCGTGGCCGGCTTGCAGGCGGCGGGCTTCCGAGTGCTGGCGACGGTGGTCTCCGGCGGCGAGCCACCGAAGCCGCGCTCCGACGGCCGCTGGGCGTTGCTCGTGGGGGAAGAAGCGCACGGGCTGGCGCCCGAAGCCATCGCCGCCGCCGACGAGCACCTGACGATCCCCATGCCGGGCGCCACCGAGAGTCTCAACGCCGCGGTCGCGGGGGCGATCACGCTGTACGAGCTGACCAGGAATGCCGCCTGGCCGGACTCGTAGCGGCTATGGCTTCTCCCACACCGAGACGTGGCGATCGCTGTCCGCGGTGAACGGCTCCCGCCGCCACCCGCCCCACCGCTCTCGCAGCCTCATGCCTGCGAGCCGTGCCATCAGGTCCAGCTCGGCGGGCCACGCGTAGCGGAACGGCACCGAGCGACGCTCCAGGCGGCCTTCCTCGGCCTTGAAGTGATGGGACGTGAACTCCTGGGTCACGACGTCGAACTCGTCGATGCCCCACCGATCGTCCTCGAAGTGGAACACGAGGGTCGTCTGGCCCGGCGGCAGCGAGCGAAGCGCCGGCACCCCGACCTCGACGACGAAGCACCCGCCCGCCTCGAGGTGCGCCGCGGCGTTGCGGAAGCACGCCACCTGCGACTCCTGTGAGGTCAGGTTGTTGATCGTGTTGAACACCAGGTAGACGAGAGAGAAGCTCCCTTCCACCCGGGCCGTGGCCATGTCCCCGATCGTCACGCCGATCCCGGCGGCGCCGGGCTTGGCGCGCAACCGATCCACCATCGCCCGCGACACGTCGATGCCGTGCACCGCCACCCCCCGTTCCGCCAGCGGGACTGCGATGCGGCCGGTGCCAACGGCGAACTCCAGTGCCGCGCCCTCGCCGGCCAGGCCGGCGAGGAACTCTGCGGTGGCCGCGATGCTCTCGGGCTCGAAGAACTCCCCGGTGGACTGGTCGTATCGGGCGGCAACCCGTTCGTCGAAGTGGCCGTCGTCGTGCATTGTCGGGTGACCCTAACGGAGGGGCCCGGGCCGACCGACCACTAACCTCCCGCGCCGTGGATGGAGCCTTGCCAGATCGCCGTCCCGTCGGTACAGTCGAAGGCCATGACCAGGCGGTACGCCTCCGCTTTCACGTTTACCGGGCCGTAGGCCCGGGCTGCGGGAGCGCGCACACCGACATCACCCCGAAGCCCGGAGCCGGTCGCTCCGGGCTCGTCGCGTCCGGAGCGCCCTCACCAGGAGGGAGCGCATGACCACGGACACATCCATCAGAGATCGCCTCGCCGCGCTGGCCGCCGACCTCGACGCCCGGCTGGCGAGCACCACCACCGTCGCCGACCTCGACGCCCTGGAGGCCGATACCGTCGGACGCGAGTCCGAGCTGGCCGCCGCCCGGCGCAGCCTGGGGCAGGTGGCACCTGCGGAGCGCCCCGAGCTGGGCCGCTACATCAACGAGGTCGCCGGCGTCATGGGGGACAAGATCGCGTCCCGGCGGCGCGAGCTCGAGTACGCCGAGGCGTCGGCACGGCTCGCGGCCGAACGCATCGACGTGACGCTGCCGGGGCGCGTGCCGGCGCGCGGCGCCCACCACATCATCACGGCGACGATCGAGGAGATGGTCGACATCTTCATCGGGCTCGGATTCGACGTCGCAACCGGCCCTGAGGTCGAGACCGCGTGGCACAACTTCACGGCGCTCAACATCCCGCCCACTCACCCGGCGCGGGCGGAGACCGACACCCTGTACGTGCGCTGGGGCGACGCGGACGAGGAGGTGCTGCTGCGCACCCACACCTCACCGATGCAGGCTCGCTACATGCTCGCCCACCCGCCGCCGGTGTACGTCGTCGTGCCCGGCCGTACGTTCCGGCGGGACGCAGTGGACGCCACCCACAGCCCGGTCTTCCACCAACTCGAAGGGCTGGCGGTGGACCACGACATCACGTTCGCGGACCTGCGGGGCACGCTGGCCCATTTCGCCCGTGAGTTCTTCGGGCCCAGCCAGAGGGTTCGCTTCCTGCCCAACTACTTCCCGTTCACCGAGCCGTCGGCGGAGATGCACGTGTCGTGCTTTGCCTGCGATGGCAGCGGCTGCCGGGTGTGTGGAGGCGTCGGCTGGATCGAGATACTCGGCTGCGGAATGGTGAACCCGGCCGTCTTCGAGCACGTCGGCTACGACCCGT
>CAYGCW010000189.1:0-5747 GCA_964348465.1 uncultured Acidimicrobiia bacterium
GATCCGCCGGTGTCGGTGCCGAGCGCGGCGACGGCGCCGCCGGAGGCGACGGCGGCCGCCGATCCGCCCGACGAGCCGCCGGGCGACGTCTCCGGGTCCCAGGGGTTGCGGACCGGCCCCCACCAGTGGTTCTCGGAGGAGAAGCCGAACGCGAACTCGTGGAGACCGGTGCGGCCGACGACCACCGCGCCGGCGGCCTGGAGCCGGGCGACCGCCGGCGCGGTCGCGGCCGGGATCTCCCGGTAGAACGACGAGCCGGCGGTGGTGGGGAGGCCGGCCTGGTCGATCAGGTCCTTGACGGCGACCGGGACGCCGGCCAGCGGCCCGGCCGGCCGGCCGGCGGCCCGGCGGCCGTCCACCTCGGCCGCCGCGGCGAGGGCCCCCTCGCGGTCGATCAGGGTGAAGGCGTTGAGGCGCTCCTGGAGCGACTCGGCCCGATCGAGGTGGGCTGCGGTGGCATCGGCGGCGCTCACGTCGCCGGCGACCACGGCGGCGGCGATCCCGGCGAGGGACCGCCGGGTGATCGTCACCGCACGGAGCCTGGCTGGCCCGGGGGCGGCGTGTAGGGCTCCCAGGTCACCTCGCGCTGGCTCGGGAAGACCGAGATCCACGGCACGCCGGGCGGCACCGCGAGCGGGCCGCCATCCTCGGTGGTGAGCACGAACCAGTCGTTCACGTCGCGCCGCTCCCAGAAGCCGGTGGCGACGGCGCCGTCGGCGAACACGTGGGCCCGGCCCCGGCCCACCGTCTCGGTGGCGGGGACGGCGTTGCCCTGGCCGGCGGGGTCGTAGGCCGTGTAGAAGGCGCCCTGGAGCACGATCAGCACCTGGGCCGACACCTGGCCGCGCCCGCCGTCGTCGTCGGTCCATTCGTGCTTGCCGCCGTTGTGGTAGCGGCGCCACTTGGTGCCGTCCCAGCGCCAGGTGATCCGGGTGCCGTCGCTGAACGGCAGCTGGACCGTGCCCGCGGAGTCGGTGCCGGTGAACTCGCCGATGTCGAACCAGCCGGCCGGCGGGGCGTCGGGGTAGCCGCGCCCGTCGGCGGCACCCCGCAGACGCACGGTGTCGGCGTACAGGTTGTGGGGGGCGCTGCGGCCCCTGGTGCGGAACATCCCGGTGCCTTCGCCGAGCAGGTGGACGCCCCGGTTGGCGATGTAGCGGCGGATCCAGATCTGGGCGCCGGAGATCGCGAACGTGGCGTCGAGAGGTGCCAGCACCGCGCCGTCGGTGGGACGGCCCGAGCGCACCGGGCCGAGGAAGCCGGTGTCGTTGTCGTGGAAGAGCGCGATGAAGCGGGTGACCCCGCCCTCGACCCTGATCTCGAAGACGGCATCGGCGTCCTGGAGCCCCGACTGGGGACGGGCCCGCTGGTGGTTGTCGATCTTCACCGCCAGCACCCGGCGCTCCAGCAACGCCGGGTCGGCGGCCGGCAGGCCGTTGAGCGGCGACGAGGGTGGCGGCGGGGCGGGGACGGTCGTGGGGGGCGGCCGTGTCGTGGTGGTCGTGGTCGTCGGGGGCGCGGCGGTCGGTGCCGGAGCCGTCGTGGTGGGCGGCGCGGCGGCGGTCGTGGCCGGGGCGGCGGTGCCGGGGGCGGCGGATTCGCCGTTGCCGCTGCAGGCGGCGGCGAGCACGGCCATCACGAGGAGGAGCAGGAGGCGCGAGCGCACCGGGCGAGTCTAGGGGCGGTCCATTCGTTCGGCGTGCCGCGATGCCGGCCGGGCGGCGGCCGCGGCGGTGGGCACCCCGCAGGCGGCGGTCGCGCCGTCGCAGCACTCGGCCTGGTTGAGCCCGAACATCGGGCACGCCGACGCCAGGCAGGCGGCGTGGCCGTGCACGTAGCCCATCTGGCCTCCGCACCAGGAGCAATGCATGCGGGTCTTTCTAGCGGCGACCGGGTCGGGGGAGCGGTGTTTGCGGCCGGGCGCTCCCGGTCAGCGCGGTCGCAGCTCCAGGGTGTGCACGGTGGCGGCGGCCACCTGCGGCTCGTCCCACGCGATCGGGATGCCGTCGCCCCGCTGCCAGAGGGGAAGCTGGTCGGCGTAGTGAGGCGACAGCGGGTTGCCCGACTGGCCGCCCGGCAGCACCCAGCGGCTGTTCTCCCACGCGCCGACGTCGCCGACCAGGCGCAGCGACGCGATCGCCACGGTGGTGCCGTCGGTGGGGTCGGCCGGGTTGGGGGAGGCCTGGGCGACGGTGTTGGCGTCGCCGCCCCACGGGAAGGGTCCGAGGTCGAAGATGCGATCGAGCGGCTTGCGCCGGCCGAGCGGGTGGCGCAGGGTCAGCGGGCGCACCTCGCCCCAGGTGCGGCCGGCGGCGGTGGCGGCGGCCGCACGGAGCGCGGCGGATATGGCGGTCGGCCAGCCCTCGGGGAAGTAGCCGCCGGGCTGGTGGCGTACCAGCTGCGAGAGCTGGGCGGAGCGGAGGGCGAACAGCGTGTGGGGGACGACCGGGGTGAAGCCCTCGCCCAGCGCCCATTGCGCGGCGTCCGGGGCGACGGTTTCGGCGAGCGCCCGGCCCAGCTCGGCCAGGAACAGCTCGTACACGGCCGCGGCGCGGGAGCCGGCTGCGACCACGCCGTCCCAGCCGGCGAGCAGGTCGTGGACGGAGGGCGGGGCGGCGGCGAGGACGGCGTCGCGGATCTCCCGCCATACGAGCGAGGTCTGGTCGAGCTGGAGGCGCATGGTGGCCTCCCGGTCCCAGTCGCGGCGGGCGGCGAGGGCCTCGCCGATGCGGGCCACCCGGTAGCCGTCGAGCCAGTCGGCGCCGAGGAACGGCCCCTCGCCTTCGGGGAGCGGCTGGTTGTTGGCCGTGGCGATCCACCCGGTCTCCGGGTCGCGGGCGTGCGGCATCTCGTCGAACGGCACCGGGTCGTCGTGCCAGCCGGACTCATGGTCCGCGCCGTGCTGGGGGACGAGCCCGTGGCCTCGGCGGCGGCGGGGGCCCTGTCCGGCGAGCTGCCAGCCGATCGTGCCGTTCTCGTCGGCGTAGGCCAGGTTCAGCGGGAGGGCGGGCCAGTGGCGGAAGGCGGCGCGGAACTCGTCGAAGGAGCGCACCCGGGGCACGGCGAGGAGGCCGCGCGCCCGGGCCGGCGTCATCCAGGTGCCCTGCATCGAGACGGCGCCGACCTCGCCGTCGAGGGCGGGCCCGACGATCGGGCCGCGGGGGGTGACGAGCACGTCCTCGACGAAGGGAGGGGCGCCCCGGACCGGGATGACTTCGCGGCGGATCTCGCATTCGGCCCAGCCGTCGCCGTGGCGGACGCGGCGGCCGTCGGAGGAGACCTCCTCGACGTAGAGGTCGGTGTTGTCGATGAGGCCGGCGGTGACGCCCCAGGCGGCGAAGCCGTTGTGGCCGGCGGCGACGGCGGGGGAGCCGGTGAGGGCGGCGCCGGCGACGCTCCACGCCGGCGTGGAGACGTGGCAGAGGTACCAGTGGGGCGGGAGCTGGGGCGCGAGGTGGGGGTCGTTGGCGAGGATCGGCCGGCCGGTGGCGGTGCGCCCCGGGGAGACGGCCCAGTTGTTGGAGCCGCCCCCGGTGCCGGCCCGGTCGCGGAGGGCGGCGAGGTCGGCGGCGAGGCGGTCGGCGACGTCGCCGGCGGCGGTTCCTGGCGGGTCGGTGACCGGGAGCCAGTCGGCGTGGCCCGGATCGATGCGGCGCAGCGCTTCGGCCCCGTGGGCCCGGAGGATCTGGTGCCGGGCCAGCTCCTGGTCCCAGTTGGAGGCGAGCAGGAACGATTGGAGGGGCAGCAGGGCGGCGACGTCGGCCGGCTCCCACGGGGTGGGCCGGGCCCGCAGCAGCAGGAACTCGAGGGGGCGGCGTTTCCGGCCCAGGGTGCCGCCGGCGGTGACCCCGGCGGCGAAGCCTTCGACCACGGCGCCCACGTCGTCGTCGAGCAGGGGGAGCGAGGCTGCGGCGATGTGCCGGAACCCGATGCGGCGGGAGAGCCGGTCGACCGGCAGCGCGTCGGGGCCGATGATCTCGCTGAGCGTGCCCCGGGCGAGGCGCAGGAGGATCTCGAGCTGGAACGTGCGGTCCTGCCCCTGGCAGAACCCCAGCCCGAACCAGGCGTCCCGGTCGGACGCGGCGTCGATGTGCGGCACGCCGTGAGCGTCGCGGCGGATGAGGACGGCGTTGGTGAGCCCGGGGATGGCGAGCTGACCGCTGGTGGTGGGCCCCAGCGCTGCTCCCAGGAGCTGCCTCGCCTTGTTCACCCGGACGAGGCTACGAGTCTGGAGCGAAAACGTCACACCCTTTCCGCATGATGCGCACCGGAAACCGACGGAGGGCGAGGAGGTGTACCGTGCCTGCGATGGACACGACGACGCTCAGGCCGGGCGACCGCATCCCCATGTCGTGGGAAGAGTACGAGGCGCTGGGGCCGGACGTGCGCGGCGAGTACATCGACGGCGAGCTGGTGATGGCCGCCTCACCCACGCTGCCGCATCAGCGGATCGCCGTCGAGTTGATGTTCCTAATCCGTCCGGTGCTGCCCGAGGGCGTCGAGGTGATCACCGGCTGGGGCTGGAAGCCGGGTGCGGACGAGTTCATCCCGGACGTGATGGTGTTCGACCGCCCCGACGCCATCAAGCGCCTCACCGGCGTCCCTCATCTGGCGGTCGAGGTGCTGTCCACCGACCCGTTCCGGGACATCGTGCGCAAGGCCGCGAAGTACGCCGCGGCCGGCCTCGAGCGCTACTGGATCGTCGACCCGGACGGCCCTGTCGTCGTCGTCCACCGCCTCGTCGACGGCGTGCTCGTGGAACAGGCCCGCCACGGTCCAGGTGAGCCCGTCGCCCTCGACGTCGGCCCGGCGCAGGTCACGTTCGACCCCGCAGATCTGCTGGCCTGAGCGGCACGCATTCGGTGCATCTCGGCGGCGGCCACTTGACAGCAGGCACCTCGTGTGCTTGGCTTTCGGTCGGCCGACCGAACGAGGGGTGCAGCCGACGTGACCGAGCAGGAGACGAAGGCGACGATCCTGGCGGCGGCCAAACAGGTCCTGGTGGAATCCGGGTACTCAGGGCTCTCGACGCGCAAGATCGCCGTGGCGGCCGGCGTTCCCCTCAGCCAGATCCACTATCACTTCGGGTCGCGGCAGAACCTGGTGCTGGCGCTGCTCGCCCACGAGAACCGGCGGCTGCTGGAACGCCAGACCGAGATGTACCGCAGCGACATGCCGCTGTGGAAACAGTGGGAGCAGGCCTGCGACTTCCTGGAGGACGACCTCGCCTCCGGCTACGTGCGGCTGCTCCAGGAGATGATGGCCGCCGGGTGGTCCGACGAGACGATCGCCATGGAGGTCCGGAAGCTGCTCATCGGCTGGTTCGACCTCCTGACCGAAACGGCCCAGCGAGCCGCGGAGCAGCTCGGAGGGCTTGGGCCGTTCACTCCGGACGAGGTGGCGGTCTTCGCCGGCGCCTCGTTTCTGGGCGTGGAGTCGATGATCCTGCTCGGGATCGACGAGAAGGCGCTGCCGTCGCGCAGTGCCCTGCGCCGGGTCGGCGCCGTGCTCCACAGCCTCGAGGGTGGCTCGTGAGAGCCCGCTACCCCGACGTCACGGCCACGGTGGAGCGGGACGGGGTCGCGCTCGGGTACGACGTCTACGGCGACGGGCCCATCACCGTGCTCCTGCTCCCCACCTGGACGATCATCCATTCCCGATTCTGGAAGATGCAGGTGCCCTACCTGTCGCGCTACTACCGGGTGGTCACCTACGACGGGCCGGGCAACGGGCGCTCCGACCGCACC
>CAYGCW010000190.1:0-5681 GCA_964348465.1 uncultured Acidimicrobiia bacterium
GTCCCGAACCATTCGAAAGCGAGGTCGAAGCCATGCGGCCACACCTGGATCGGGCCAACCGGGCCCGGCAGCGACACCCGGTGGCGGGCAAAGACCGTGTTCACGCTGACCAGCACCGGCCAGTACGCAGCGGCATGAGCCGGGTGATACTCCCGGGGCTCGTCGCTCTCGAACTTGGCGCGGTCGTACTCACCGCAGATGCCGTGCTCGACGCCGGCCGCGATGAGCCGGTCGGCGAACTCGGTGCCGGTTGCGCCTTCGGTCATTGCGAAGGACTCCGACGTTCCCGCCGAGGTCTCCAGGAACACCGCGTGCGCGTTGAGGTCCATGCGGAGGTGGAGCGCTCCCCCGTCCGGTATCGGCACCGGGTCGGTGGTGAGCCCGTTGGGCCGCACCTTCAAGCTGAGGTGCCACCACTTGGGGTGGGCGATGCCGGCCGCCCGCGGGACGGCCCCCACTCCCAGCGCGTATGCGTGCAGGGTGGCCCTCGTCGGCTCCCAGTCGTCGGGCAGCGGCGGCAGTGCCTCCGGCATCGTCGTTCCTTCCTGCTGGCTGGCTCCAGTGTTGCAAAGCCAACCGGCTGATGCCGTCGTCGCGGCGGCACGCCTCCGCTGCGCGGGAATCGCCTCGCCCGCGTGGCGGTTGACCGACTCGAATCGTCCGAAGGGAGCCTGCCATGCCCAACGCCGTCAGCGCTGCGCTGCTGATCCTCAGGATCGGGCTCGGCGGCGTCTTTCTCGCCCACGGGGTCAAGCACGCCCTGGGACGGGAGAAGACGTCGCGCTGGTTCGGCAGCATCGGGTTTCGGGCGCCTCAGCTCCAGTGGCTGGCGTCGACCGCCACCGAGATCGGCGTGGGGGTGTTGCTCATCGCCGGCCTAGGGACAGGACTGGCGGCGGCGGGTGTGATCGGGATCATGTTCGTGGCGTTCTGGACGGTGCATCGCCCCGCCGGCTTCTTCATCACCGCGTTCATGAAACCGGGGGTGGACGTGGAGGGCTACGAGTACGTGGCCATGCTGGCCGTCACGGCGCTGGCGCTGGCGGTCGCGGGGCCGGGCGAAGCATCGCTCGACTGGATGATCGAGATCTCAGGGGTGAAACTCGCCGAGTACCTCGACGGGCGGGCCGGCGGGTTGCTGGCTCTCGGCGGACTGGCGGCAGGAGCCGCACAGCTCGCCGCCTTCTGGCGGCCGGTTCGCTAGGGCGGCCGGCACCCTCAGCCGGACGTGGTGCCGAGCGTGGCCTCCAGCTTCGTCAGCTCGCCGCCGCGGATCACGTCGAGGGTGACGGTGGTGCCGGGCCTGGTGTTGATGATCCGCACCCGCAGGTCGCCGATGTCCTGCACCGGTCTCCCATCCACGGCGACGATCAGGTCCCCGACCACGACGCCGGCGGCCTCGGCGGCCGATCCCGCCACCACTTCCTGCACCAGCGCCCCGGGCTCTGCCGAGGGCCCCTCGTTGGTGCTCACGCCGAGGAACGCGAGCTGCACCTGTTCGCCGGCGACGATCTGGTCGGCGACCAGCACCGCCAGGTCGATGCTCACGGCGAAGCCGACCCCGTCGTTGCCGCCGCCCTGGCTGAAGATCTGGTCGTTGATCCCGATCACCCGCCCCTGCGAGTCCACGAGCGGCCCGCCGGAGTTGCCGGGGTTGATGGCGGCATCCGTCTGCACCATGCTGGCGGCGCCGATGGCCCGGTCCACCGCGCTGACGATGCCGGCGGTGACCGTCTGGTCGAGGCCGAACGGGCTTCCGAGCGCCACTGCGAGCTGACCGACCCGCACGTCGACGCCGACGCCCAGCTCGGCCACGGGCAGATCGCTGATGCCGTCGACCTTGACCACCGCGATGTCGGAAGCGTCATGGGTGCCCAGGACGCGGCCGTCGACGACCCGGCCGTCGGCGAGCCGCACGTCGACGGAGCGGCTGGAGCCGACGACGTGGGCGGCGGTGAGGATGTGGCCTGCGGGCGTGTAGATCACGCCCGAGCCCAGGCCCGGGCCGGTCTCGAGCTGTACGACGGTCGGGCTGACGGCGGCGGCGATGTCGGCCACGACGTCTGCCCCGGCGACGCCCGGTACGGCGGCGGCCGGGGGGATGACGGGGTCGGCGGTGGCCGGGGGGATGACGGGGTCGGCGGTGACCTGGCGCGGTGCCTCCTGTGCTGCGGCGGGCACCTCGGGCGCATCGGGGGCGGTGAGCCTGCCGATGGCGAACGCCGCCACGACGGTGACGGTGGCGGCGGCGAGGATCGCCACGAACCGCCACCCGATGCCGTTGCCGGCAGGCCGGGGCCGGGAGGGAGGCTGCGGGGTCGGGGACGCGGTGTCCGGACCCGCAGTCGGCGCGGCGACACCTTCGAGCGGCGGCGACGGCGGGGGCGCCCCGTTGGGACCGCGCAGCAACCGGTCGGGGAAGGCGTGCGGTGCGGTCCGGTCCTCGATCATCTCTCCGTGCTCCCGTCGGTCGCCGCCCGCCGCAGGCGGCGAGCTGTCACCTGGTGCCCGCCGCAGGCGGCGAGCTGTCACCTGGTGCCCGCCGGCAGGCGGCGAGCTGTCACATGGTGCCCGCCGGCAGGCGGCGAGCTGTCACATGGTGCCCGCCGGCAGGTAAACGGGCCGTAAAAGGCGCGCTCAGCAGGGCTCGCCGATCTGGCACACGAGGCCTTCGGCCGCCTCGCCGAACCGGGTCTCCAGCCACGCCGTGAGCGCCGGCTCCAATCGCTCGTAGGGCTGGTAGCCGTGGGTGACGACGTGGTAGCGCTCGCTCTCCCGCAGCAGCAGGGTGGGGAAGCCGGTGACCCCGAGGCGCCGGGCGAACTGGAAATCCCCCCAGGTCCGCCGCTTCATATCGTCCGAGTCGAGCAACTCGAAGAAGCGCTCGTGGTCGACCGCGAAGCCGTCGAGCAGATTCGGGTAGGCGGCCGGGTCCGTGATGTCGGTCGCCTCGGCGTAGAACGCCCGCTGCAGCCGCACGAAGAACGGCAGCGCCTGCTTGGCGTCCAGTTCCCGCATCGTGACCACGGCGATCGACGGGGGCTCGGTGTCGTACACCCAGCCCTCCCATCCCAGCGGCGTGCGATCGAAAGGCTGGCCGCTGGCCTCCTCGACGTGGTCCCAATGCGAGCCGAGGAACCGGGCCATCCTCTCGTCGAGCGGCTCCGCGGAGGGTCCCGGCCGCAAGCCGCCGACCGTGACCGCCAGCGGGATCTCGTAGCGCTCCACGAGCCTGTCGAGCACCGGAGCGAATCCCCAGCACCACGAGCACATCGGGTCGCCGACGTACACGAACTCGAGGTCGGGACGGTCCAGTAGCCGCGGGGGTTCTTTGCCAGGTACTGCTGGTGGTAGTCCTCGGCGTAGTAGAACTCGCCGGCTTCCCGGATCTCCGTGGTGATCGGTCCGTGGCCGGCGGCGGTCAGCTCGGCCTGGTAGCGATCGCGCGACGCCTCCGCGGCCTTCTGCTGCTGCTCGCCGTGGGTGTAGATCGCGGAGCGGTACTGGGTGCCGACGTCGTTGCCCTGCCGCATCCCCTGGGTGGGATCGTGCCCCTCCCAGAACACGGTGAGCAACTCCTCGTAGGAAACCCGGTCCGGTTCGAACACGACCAGCACCACCTCGGCGTGGCCGGTGCGGCCCGAGCACGTCTCCTCGTACGTCGGATGGGGCGTGAACCCGCCCGCGTAGCCGACCGCGGTCGTGATCACACCCTGCGTCTCCCAGAAGAGGCGCTCGGCTCCCCAGAAGCAGCCCATTCCGAACACCGCCTGCTCGCTCCCCTCCGGGAACGGCGGCATGATCGACTCGCCGGTGACGAAGTGCGCCCCGTGCACCGGAAACGGCCGCTCTGCTCGCCCCGCCAGCGCCGTATCGGCCGACGGCATCTCCTTCGCTTTCTTGCCAAAGATCACTGTGCCTCCTTCGCAAACCGTACAACACCGCCGTGCGCCCGGTGTTCCCGCCGGCCCTTGCTCGTCACGGACTGCTACGCGCTGAGTCCGTCGCCGGAGCCGAGGGGCACCCAGTCGGCGTGGAACGTGCCGGCGACCCGCTGGATGTTCCCGTCGGCATCGGACGCCCGGGCCAGGCACGGCAGGTCGCGCACGCCTTCGTCCCAGAGGTGGGCGTCGACGATCACGACGAATGCCTCCAGCTCGACGCCGTCTACCTCGGTGACGTCGGCGTATGACTGCAGCAGCTCGGCGCAGAGCGCGTCGGCCCGGTCGCGCACCACGTCATGGCCGGGGAACGGCTCCTCGCCGGGGCCGGACAGGGCCACGGTGCCGATCGCCTCGAGGAGGTGAGGCGCCGAGCAGTCCACCGTTGCGCTCGACAGGCTGCCGTCGCGACACACACCGGCCGCCAGGTCGAGCGGGCGGTCCGGTCCGGTGCCCCGCAGCGACGCAGTGGTGAAGATGACCCGGCCGGCGTCGTCGACGTCCGAGATCGTGCACGCCAGGTACCGGTCGCCTTCTCCCCACTCGTCCCCGTCGGGGAGGTAGCGCAGCTCGGCGAGGACCGTTTCGATCGCCAGCGCACCGCTGAACCCGAGGAAAGCCGGCCCGCAGAAACGGTCGCTGCGGGCGCTCATGTCGTCGGGGAAGGCGGCGCCGGGCGCGGCGTCGAGGCTGGTGCTCGCCACCACCTCGAGGGTGTGGGGGCGGTAGCAGGGGACGAGTGCTTCGTCCCCGAAAGGGGAGAAGGGCGGGTCGAACGTCGGTCCTGCGCCGAAGTCGAGGCAGTCGCCCGGCTGCCACAGGTACTCGGCGCGGTTCCAGGGGATCAGCGTCTCCATCACCTCGACGGCGGCGTCCTCGGCACCGACGGCGATCAGCAACCTGGTGTTGCTCTGCCACACCAGCCAGTTGTCGCCGTCGACCTCGAGGCGGGTCACCGGCGCGCCGTCGACTTCGATGGCGTCGTCGACCGCAGCCAGGGGCCCACCGGCGACGGTGGCGACCGCGTCCAGGAGCCCGGGATCGCCGCGCGCCCCGCTCTCAGGGAGGAACGCCAGCACGTCCACGGCCGCGTCGTCGGACGACCGCACCGCCCGCACTCCGCCAACCCCGGGAAACTCGTCCAGCAGGAGCCCGATGGCGTTCAGGACGCTCTCTCCCGATTCGTCGGGGACGTCCTCGAACGTGAATCCGGGTATCTGCTCCGGGAACGCTTCGAGCGCCAGGTCGTCGGGGTCGTGGCCGAGCGGCGGGGGCGCGGCCGGGACCGCCTCCAGCTCCGAGGAGGCCGACACGCCGATCGCGTAGGTGCCTTCGAACTCCCCGCTCCGGTCGACGAACGTGACCCGCGCCGTGAGGGCGGCTTCCCATTCGGCAGCGACCACGATGCCGCGATCTATGTCGATCCGGTAGGTGCCGGCGAGCTCCCCGGACAGGATCTCGATTTGCCCGGCCTCAGCTCCGGCCGCGGCGTCTGCCTCCAGCAGGCCGATGTCGAGCCGGGCGTCGACGCCCGCCAGCCGTCGCTCAGCTGCGCCCAGGTCGAGCACGGCGGCCGCCAGCGCAGAGAAGTCCGCCGCGACCGGTTCCAGCCTCAGTTCGGCCTCCACGACCGCCACGAAACCATCGTCCCCCGACTCGACCGAGGCGAGGCGGGCGGTGCCGGCCAGCTTGGCGGCGAGGTCCGGGCCGAGCAGCGGCAGTGCCGCCGGCGGCACGTCC
>CAYGCW010000191.1:0-864 GCA_964348465.1 uncultured Acidimicrobiia bacterium
GGTTCCCCCACGAGCTTTCGGGAGGCGAGCAGCAGCGGGTGGCGATCGCCAGGGCGCTGGCCACCGGGAACCCGATCCTGTTGTGCGACGAGCCGACCGGCGAGCTGGACTTCCGGACCGGCGTGCAGATCCTCGAGCTGCTCCAGCAGCAGGCCGGCGCGGGACGGGCGGTCCTGGTGGTCACCCACAACCGCGAGATCTCCCGCATGGCCGACCGGGTGGTGGAGCTCTCCAGCGGCCGCATCGTGAGCGACGGCCCGCCCCGCGGGGGGCGGGCTCCGGTGTCCGACCTGCGTTGGTGAGGGGGCGGCATGCAGACCTTGGCGCTGCTCATCCGCTGGTCGTGGCGTGACCTGCGCGCCCACTGGGCCAAGGTGGTGGCGATCGCGCTCGTGATCGCCATCGGGACGGGCGGCTATGCCGGGCTGACGTCTACCGCCGAGTGGCGCCGTATCTCCTACGATGCCGCCTACCGCCGGCTGGCGATGTACGACCTCCGGGTTGACCTCGCCGCAGGCAGTTCCGTGGCCACCGGCGCGCTGGCCGCCGCCGTCGCCTCGCTGCCCGATCGCTCGGTCGTCACCGGCCACGAGGAGCGGCTGATCGTGCCGATCCAGGTGGACGCGTCCGCAGCCACCGGCACCGTTCTGGTGCGCGGTGAGGTCACCGGATCAGACTTCTCGGGCGCCGGACCGCAGGTGAACTCGTACTACCCCATGGTGGGGCGTCTGCTCGAAGAGTCGGACGGCGGTGAGCCGCGGGTCATGCTGGAGCGATCGTTCGCGAAGCACTACGAGCTGCCGGCGAACGGCACCATCACCGTCAGCGGGGGCCGCCAGCTCCACTACGTCGGTCAGGCGACCA
>CAYGCW010000191.1:874-5667 GCA_964348465.1 uncultured Acidimicrobiia bacterium
GAGTACTACGCCGTCGCCCCCGAAGGCGAGATGTTCATGACGGAGGCCACCTTCGCCGCGGTCTTCACGACGCTGGAGACCGCGCAGGACCTCGGAGGCCAGCCCGGTCGCGTCAACAACCTGGTGTTGACGCTCTCCGAGGGGGCCGACCGGGACGCAGTTGCTGCGGAGTTGGCGCAAGCCCTGGCGGATCTCCCGGTCGGCTCGAGAGTGCTGACCAGGGACGACAACCTGTCATACACGGCGCTGACCACCGACATCGATCAGGACCAGGCGATGTTCAACGCCCTGGCGGTGCTGCTCTTCGGGGGAGCCGTCGGGGCCGCCTTCAACCTCATCCACCGGCTGGCCGAGCAGCAGCGGCGCGAGATCGGCATCGGGATGGCACTCGGGGTGAGGCCGCGCCTGCTGGCGGTGCGGCCGCTGCTGGTCAGCGCGCAGATCGCCCTGTTGGGCGTGGTGTTCGGGATCGGGGTCGGCCTGCTGATCGGCAACGCCATGGGGTCGGTCTTCGAGGACTTCATACCACTCCCCGAGTGGGACACGTCCTTCCAGGCTGGTGTCTTCGCACGGGTGGCGGTGATCGGCCTGGTGGTGCCGTTTCTCGCCAGCGCGTTCCCGGTGTGGCGGGCGGTGCGGGTGACGCCGGTCGGCGCGATCAGGCCGGCCCATCTCACCAGGAAGGTCCCGAGCAGCCCCCGGCGCCGCCGGGGCGCCGGGAACACGTTCGCGGTGATGCCATTCCGCAATCTGCGGCGGGCCCCGCGTCGCACCACGCTGACCGTGCTGGGCATCGCCGCGGCGCTGACGGTGCTCGTCGGTTTCCTCGGCATCATGGACTCGGTGTTCGATGCCGTCGACAGGGCGGAGAGCGAGGCGATCGGAGAGCAGCCGGAGCGGGTCGTCGTCGGGCTGGACGGCTTCTACCCGGTGGTATCGCCGCAGATCGCCGCCATCGAGCAGGCGGCAGCCGTCGGCAGTGCCGAGCCGACGTTGCGCGTCGGCGGCATCCTGCGACCCGGAGCCGATGAGATCGAGGTCTTCATCGAGCTCGCCGACTTCGAAGACGGCCTGTGGAGTCCGTCCGTGACGGAAGGGGAGGTGTCCGCCGAGCCGGGGGTCGTCCTGTCCGAGAAGGCAGCCGCCGACCTCGGGCTGGCGATCGGCGACCCCGTCGTGCTCCGTCACCCCCGCCGCGAGGGGCTCACCTCGTACAGCTTCGTCGATTCCCGGCTGCCGCTGCTCGCCACCCATCCGCACCCGATCCGGGCACTGGCGTACGTGGACTCGAGCCACGCCGATCTGTTCAACCTGGCGGGGATCACGAACGTGCTGAGCGTGCTTCCGGCGTCCGGGGCCGGCACGACCGACGTGCAACAGGAGCTGTTCGCCTTGGACTGGGTCTCGTCTGCCCAGTCGGTGACCGCCGTCACGCAGGCGGTCCGCGACGCTTTCGAGGAGTTCCTGGCCATCATCCAGGTGATGGTCGTCGTCGTGCTCCTGCTCGCCCTCCTCATCGCGTTCAACACAGCCGCCATCAACCTGGACGCCCGGGCCCGCGAGCACGCCACCATGTTCGCGTTCGGCGTCAAGGTCCGCAGGGCGCTCCGCATGGCTGCCGTCGAGAGCCTCGTGATCGGAGTGCTCGGGACCCTGGTTGGCGTGGCCGGCGGCCTGGCGATGGTGTGGTGGATGACCCAGCGCCTGCTCCCGGAGACGCTTCCGGACTTCTCCCTCGACGTCGTTCTCCAGGAGACCACCGTGGCCGCCGTCGCCGTCATGGGCGTGGTGGCCGTCACGCTGGCACCGCTGCTCACGGTGCGGCGCATGCGGAGGATGGACATCCCCGGCACGCTGCGCCTGGTCGAGTGAGCCCGGAGCGGCGGCCTCTCAGAGACCCCCGCGCCCGGCGACGAAGTCGTCCACCTCGGCGTGGGTCGGGAATGCCGACGCGCAGCCGTGGCGAGTGACCTCGATCGCGCCGCAGGCGTTGGCGAAGCGTGCCGCGTCGTGCCAGTCCCGGCCGGAGAGCCGCGCCCAGATCAGCCCCGACGCGAAAGCGTCTCCCGCGCCGACCGTGTTGACGACCTCGACGGGGAAGCCGGGCACGTCGAGCCGTTCGCCCGGCAGCAGCACCGTGACCCCGGCGGGCCCCCGTTTCAGCACGACGGCGCCGACGCCGTCGACCAGCAAGGCCTCGACCCGGCCGTCGAGCTCAGCGTGGTGTTCGTCCGGCACCCGGCCGCCTGCGAGCACCGGGGATGGGTCGTCGGCCAGCGCCGCGTAGAACTCCTCCTCGGTGCCGATCACCACCTCACAGCCGGGCATCACCTCCCGCATCGCTCGCCCGTAGGCCTCTTCGTCCGGCCACTCCACCGGCCGCAGGTCGAGGTCGAGGAACGAAGCCAGCGCGTGCTCCCGGCCGGCGGCCACGGCGAACCGAGCGGCCTCGGCGCACGTCCCTCTGCTGAATGCATTGCCGGAGTGCTGCACCGCCCGCACCTCGTCCCAGGGCAGGGCCGCCGCCTCGCCGACGGTGAGGTGGATGTCCGCCGGGTCGTCCCGGTAGAACGTCAGCGGGAAATGGTCGGGAGGCTTCACGCCCAGGAGCGCCAGCGACGTGAGCTTGCCGGGCTTGCGGGCCACCCACTCGGTCTCCACACCCTCGTCGCGCAGGTAGCGGACGACGAAGTCCCCCACGAGGTCGTCGCCGACCGCCGTGAAGGCGAGCGACCGCAGGCCCAGCCGGGCGGTGCCGATGGCGATGTTGGTCGGCGAGCCGCCGACCATGGCGTCGAAGGAGGTGACGTCTGCGAAGTCGGCGCCGATGTCGCGCGAATACAGGTCCATGTTGGCCCTGCCCACCGTGATCAGGTCGTATGCGGTCACGGGGTCTCGTCCGGCGCCGGTGTCGGCTGCAGCCCGGCCCCGATCACCGACTGGTCGAAGTCGATGACGGCGCCGGTCATGAGCCCGGCGTCGTCGGAAGCGACGAAGGCAATGACCTCGGCGAGCTCTTCGGGCTTGATCAACCTGCCGAACGGCTGGGCGGCCTCGGCCTGCTCGAGCCACTCGGCGCCGCCGCTGTGGAAGTGCCGCTGGATGTAGTCCTCGCCGGGAGTGTCGATCCAGCCCGGGTTGACGATGTTGACGCGGATGCGATTCCACATCACCGAGTAGGCCACGTTCTTGGTGAGCGCTACCAGCGCCGCCTTGGAAGCGGCGTACGGGGTGAGGAACGGCAGGCTCCCGTAGGACGCCACCGACCCCACGTTCACGATCGATCCGGAGATCCCCTCCCGGCGCATGATCTGGATCGCTCCCTGCATCAGCAGCAGCGGGGCGCGCACGTTGACGGCCATCAGGGTGTCGAACAGCTCGGGAGTCGTGTCGACGATCGTGCCCCTGGTCGAGAGGCCGGCGGCGTTGACGAGCACGTCGAGCCGCCCGTGGAGGTCGTCGACGGCCGCGACCAGTGCCCGCACCGCCGCGACGTCGGACAGCTCGGCCGGCACGAAAGCGGCGCCGAGCTCCGCCGCGACTCGGTCGCCGCGCCCGGCATCCCGGCCGGTGACCACCACCGCCGCTCCCTCGGCCGCCAGCCGGCGCGCCACCGCCTCCCCGACCCCCTGGGTGCTGCCGGTCACGAGGGCGACCCTGCCGGAGAAGCGTTCCTCGCTCATGTGACCGTCGGCACGTTGGCGAATGCCGCGCCGTAGGCCTCGGGGCCCATCGCCGAGTAGCCCCCGTCTACGGCGAGGTCGGCGCCGGTGACGAAGGAGGCATCGTCAGATGCGAGGAACGCCACGGCAGCCGCCACCTCGGCCGGGTCGGCCATCCTCCCCAGCGGGTGCCACTCGGCGCCGAGGGCGTCGGCCCGCTCCCGGGTGCCGTAGCGGCGCTCGATGTTGCGGCTCCAGGTCCAGCCCGGCGACACGGTGTTGACCCTGATGCCTGCGGGGGCGAGCTGCTGGCTGCCGTTGCGGGCCAGCGCGATCAGCGCCGCCTTGGTCACCGAGTACACGAGCCGGTTGGGCTGCGACTGCTTGCCGCTCACCGACGACACGTAGATCACCGACCCTCCCGGAGGCATGTGGGGCGCCGCCTTGCCCGTCAGCAGTGCCGCCGAGACGACGTTGACGTCGAGCGCCCGCCGCCACAGTCCGTACGACGACCCGTACCCCTCGTCGTCGAAGATGGCCGCGGCGTGGACCAGGACATCGATCGCGCCCGTCGACTCCAGAGCCGTCGCCACGAGCGCATCCAGGTCGGCCTCCACGGTCAGGTCCGTGCGCAGGAAGCGGCCGCCCCCGGGAATCCGCTCCGGCTCCACCACGTCGGCGAGGTAGATGGCCGCATCGCCGCCGGCGGCGAGACGAGCCCCGACGGCCTGGCCGATGTAGGAGGCGCCCCCGGTGACGACGGCGGTGCGGCCCGCCAAGGTCACACCCCGACCCGCTGGTGCTTCTTCTCGGCGTCCGACTCCGCCCGGGCCACCCGCACCTGGGCCCGGTCGCTGACCTCGGGGATGCCCACCTCCCACCAGGCGCCGCCCTCGGTCCAGGCGTATTGGTGCACGTCCATGACGATCACGTAGGTGCGGTCGGCCGCCTTGGCCCTGGCAAACGCCTCGGGCAGATCCTCGATGCGCTCCACCTTCTCGGCGATCGCCCCCATCGACTCGGCGTGCTTCACGAAGTCCACCTGGAAGTACTCCGAATGACGGGCGGTGCTGAGGAGGTTGTTGAACTCCTCGCCGCCGGTGTTGACCTGGAGCCGGTTGATGACGGCGA
>CAYGCW010000192.1:0-5039 GCA_964348465.1 uncultured Acidimicrobiia bacterium
AATATCACGTGCATGATTCAGTAATCGGTGTGGTCGGAGACCGCCTTCCCACGTTGTATCACCCGTGATACGCTGGCAGCATGTCTGAAGTCTCCATCCGGGAACTCCGCAACCACGGCGGCGACGTGGTCGACCGCGCCGCGAGAGGCGAGCGGCTCACGATCACCCGCTCTGGAAAGCCCGTCGCTGAGTTGCGACCGCTGAGCCGGGAACCGATGCCTCTCGATGTGATCCTTGCCCGCCGCCGGCACCTTCCGCCCGTCGACCCCGACCAGTTGCGCCGCGACGTCGACCGGGTCCTCGATCCTGCCTTGTGATCGATGCCCCGCGGGATCCTCGACACCAGCACGCTCATCCTGCTCGGTCGGATGCACGACACCGATTCGCTCCCCGACGGGCCGCTCGTCAGGCGCACCTCCAGCAAGCCGAAGCCGATTTCGACCCACTGCCGTTTGACGCATCCGCAGCCCGCAGCTTCGGCCGGGTCGCCGCAGGGCTACGAAGAGCCGGCCGCAAGCCAGCGGCACGTGCCTACGACGCCATGATCGCTGCGATCGCCATCGCCAACGACCTACCCCTCCACACCTGCAACCCCAAAGACTTCACCGGGATCGCTGAACTCACCGTTGCCGCCGTCCCTCACCCAGACCATTGAGGGGACGTCTCGGATCGGCGTGGGGGAAGGCCCCGCCGGGGCGGGGCCTTCCCCTCAGCGACCCGAGTGGGCAGGCCCACCACGAGGGCTAGCGCTCACGAATGGCGGCGGGCCACCACACGCAGCTGATCCACCCGGTTCGAGGGTGAGCGTGTGTCGCTACTTCTCTCCCTTCTCGACCTTCCACTCCGTCTCGACGTTGCCCGCCGGCTTGCCGGTGTCGTCGAACTCGGTGTAGGTGACCTTGATCTCCTCGAAGTTGTTACCGACCACGACAACGGGCCGGCCGGCTGCGGCCGAGCCGCCGACGTCGTAGTTCGTGCACATGACGTTCTTCATCTCGTATCGGAGATAGGTGACGCGGGCATCGGGGAACGTGGTCGTCAGCTCGACCTCGAGTTTGGGGAACACCTTGCCCGTGAGGCATCCCTCGAGGATCTTCGGCGACGACTTCTCGTAGTCGAAGCTGATGACGAAGTCGTCGATGACGGGAGCCCCGCGCCGCCGCGATTGCCCGGTGGCGCCGCCGCCGGGCTTGTGCACTCCCCAATCGATCGACAGGACATCGATCCACTTGTCGTGGTCCTGGTCCTCCGCCTCGCCGTCGACGCCGTCGTACTTGGCAAACCACGCCTCCCCGGACGGCGGCAGTGGGGGCGGCAGCACGTCGTCTCCACCCGTCTGGAAGAACGCCGTTGCCGGCAGCACCGTGGGCGCCGCGTCGGCCTGGTCACCCACGGTCTGCCAGAGCAGCAGCCCCAGCAACGCAATCGCCAGCCCGATGACGATCCCGCGCCTGGTCTCTCTCGTCGTCTTGTCCACGTGGTACCTCCTTGCTCGTGCTGCCGGAGCAGCGACCGGTCAGGTTCGGGTACGAGGCTAGAGAGTGCCCGACACCCGGCCGTCCGGCGAGTGGGCGCGATGCCGCTCCCCGGTCCTGCGGCATCGGACGACGGCCGCCGGTTTACTGCGCCACCATCTGGCCGCTGGCGTGGAAGTACGTCCAGCCGTCCATGGGGGGCGGCTGGACGCCGAGCTGAGTCAGGATCGTCGCCACTTGCGACCGGTGCTCGGTGCTGTGGTTGACGGCCTGGAGCAGGATCAGCGCCGCGGGCAGGCGCCAGGTTCCGGGCGGGTCGTCGCCGCTCACCTGGATCTGGCGGCCTTCGCCGGCAAGCTGCGCCGTCTCCACGAGCAGCGCGTCGCCATACGCGAAGCGGTCCCTCACGACCTCGAAGCCCGGGAACGGACTCTCGGGCAGCGGGTCGGGCTTCTCGGCGGCCACGAAGCGAGGAACGTAGCCCACCTGGCTGTTGGCGATGTGAACCAGCGTGGCGCCGATGCTGCCGTAGGTGCCGGGGACCGTGGCGGCCAGCTCCTCCCCTGCCAGCTCCTGGCAGACATCGAGCAGGCGGCGGTTCATCATGGCGTTGTGGCGGAACAACTCGACTACGACGTCCATTCCGAGGATCCTATCGGCGGGGTAGATTGAGCCTGCTCATCGTCCCCGAAGGATTCCCGCCATGGCCGACGTACTGCTCTTCCACCACGCGCTCGGGCTCACGCCCGGAGTGGCGGCCTTCGCCGACGAGTTGCGTGCCGCCGGCCACGCCGTCACGACGCCCGACCTGTTCGACGGTGCCCGGTTCGACACGATCGCAGCGGGCGTGGCCCACGCCGAGGAGATCGGCTTCGACACGGTGATCGAGCGCGGCGTCGCGGCCGCCACGGGTCTGGGCGATGCGCTGGTGGTGGGCGGGTTCTCGCTCGGCGTGCTGCCGGCGCAGCGACTGGCGCAGACGCGTCCCGGGATCGCAGGGGCCCTCCTCTACCACGCTGCCGTGCCGCCCTCCATGTTCGGCGCCGGCTGGCCACCCGGCGTCGCGCTGCACATTCACCTGTGTGATGACGATCCGTGGGCTGCTGAGGATCGGGACGCGGCCGAGGCCCTGACCGCCGCGGCAGGCGGCGAGTTGCATGTCTATCCGGGGTCCGGCCACCTCGTGGTCGACTCGAGCTTCGAGGACCACGACCCCGTGGTGGCTGCCCTCATCCTCGAGCGCACCCTGGCGTTCCTCGATCGATTCTGAGTCAGAGCACCCGTCCGCACCCCTTCGTGGAGCACCCGCACCTGATCCGGCGAGTCCGGCGTCGAGCGAGCAGTGTCTCACGATCACGCTGAAAGCGCCGTGGTGCCGGCGCCGATGGTCTGCGCCAGGTGGTGGACGAGGTCCCGGGCATCGTCCTCGGCGCCATGGATGAAGCTCGACTTGCGGCGCCGCAGGAAGTTGAGCCCGATCCGGTAGAGGCCCGGGGCATCGGCCACCACTCCCCCATCGTGGCGCAGCCGGCCCTTGCGGTCGAACACCCCGGGGACGTGCAGCCACGAATGGTCGGGCCGGTACCCGGTCGCCCACACGATCGTGCGGATCTCGCCGCTGCGGAGGTCCAGCTCCAGCGGCGGGTCGCCGTCGAGGATCGTCGGCGGGTAGCGCTCCGGCGGCGGCAGGTCGGCGGCGGCACCGCTCTCCCCTGCCCATTCGTCGAACGTGTCCAGCAGCCGCCCCAGCTTCAGATCCGCCAGTGCGCACTTGTTGAGCAGCGACCCCGAGAACTGGGCCCGCCAGCCTCCCGACCAGGCGCACCCCTTGATCGCGCAGCCCGTTCAGGTCGAGCGTCCTTCGCTCCGGCGTGCCGACGAGCTGCGGCGATGGCACCCGCCGGGCCCGCACGACGTCGTCGACCTCGTCCCAGCGCTCGTCGGCTCGCCCGGTGCGCTCCATCCACCACTGCACGTCCCGCCCCCGATAGGTCCGCGGCATCCGCACATGCTCCCCCACCGCCAGCGTCACCGGGCGACCGGAGCGGTTGATCTCCTCGGCGACCTGCACCCCGGTCGCCGACGCCCCGACCACCAGCACGCCGCCGTCGCCGAGCGGCCCCGGGCCCCGGTACTCCAGGGGGGTCACGGTGGCTACGCCGTCCGGGACCGCCTCCCGCAGCGCAGGGACGTTGGCCAGGTTGAAGCCGCCGCTGGCGAGCATCACCGTCGGGGCCGTCCACACGCCGCGGTCGGTGACGACCTCGTAGCCGTCGCCGGCCGGGCGGATGGCCACCACCGTCGTGTGGGTCTGGACCGGCGCGGCCACGACCCCGGCGTAGCGATCGACGAACGCCACCACCTCCGGCATCGTCATGAATCCGTCGGGGTCGCCTCCGGAGTACGCCAGGCCCGGCAGCCGGCTCTGCCAGTTGGGCGTCAGCAGCCGCAGGGACTCCCAGCGCTCCGTTCGCCACGTGTTGGCCACCTCACCGCGCTCCAGAACGACGTGATCGATCGAGAGCGCGGTGAGGTAGCGACTCACCGCCAGGCCGGCGTGGCCGGCCCCGACGACGACACAGGCCGTGCGCACGGCGTCAGTTGACCTCGACCGTCACGTTGGTCGGATTGGTGACGATGTCGAACACCGCCGAGCGCTTCTGCGACTGGGCCACCAGCGCCTCGATCTCCTGCGGGGTGGCATCGGCGTCGATGTCGTAGTGGACCCGGATGCCGCTGAAGCCGTTGCGAACGTCGGGGTCGGCGCCGAGGATCCCGAGGATGTCCATGTCGCCCTCGATCGTCGCCCGGACCGAGCGAAGCTGGATCTCCCGGTTCTGGGCCACGGCGGCCACGCCGGCCGTCAGGCAGCTCGCCAGTCCGACGAGCACGTACTCGACCGGGGTGGCGCCGTTGTCCTCGGCGGCGAACACCTCTGGGTGGTCGGCGTCGAAGCGAAACGTCGACTTGCGAGCCTGGTCCTGGCCCAGGCCGTAGAAACCCTCGACGGTCGACTGGCTGTGGGTGCCGTTGAGCCACTCGGTGGTGGCTCGCCACGTGAACTGGGCGGCCTCGGGCGCGTCGGTCAGGGCAGCCCTGGCGTCCAGGAGTGCCTGCACGTTCACGCCGTTGTCTGCGGGAAGGGTGGTCGTGGTCATCGCTGTCTCCTCCGTGGTGGTCGAGCGGGTACGAGCGCGAGCGCCGGCGCGTTGCTGGTTGGCTCTCGGGTGGGGGCGCTCGCTACGAGCTGGTGATGCTCTGGCTCGCCACCCGAGAGCATGGACACGTCGTCGTCGGGTGAAGGAGTGTTGGCAGTACCACGGTCGGCTCCCCTCTCTCGCAGGTTACGCGCCCTCGAGCGCCGCGAGCGGAGTCACCGCCTCGGCTGCTCATCGATCAGGCATTGGCACCGAACGGGTCGGTTGCCGCGGCTTCAACGGGCCTGTCCCTCCACCGCTCTTGATGAGCGCGTCTATGTGTGGCCGGGGAGTAGAGCACAAACGACGGGAGCCGTCAAGATCCCTTCCGAGCACCCAGGGCCACCGCCGGGTACAGTCCGTGGGC
>CAYGCW010000192.1:5049-5656 GCA_964348465.1 uncultured Acidimicrobiia bacterium
GGAGACCTCATGCCGCACTTCTTGTTCGCCTACAAGGGCGACGCGACCGACATGTCGGCGATGACCGAGGAGCAGATCCAGACCGAGATGGCTGCCTGGGGCGCCTGGATGCAGGGCATCGGTGAGGCGCTGGTCGAGATGGGGACACCGTTCGGATCGTCCGCATCGGTGATCGACGACGGCTCTGCCGGCACGCCGGCCCCGCTGACCGGATACTCGATCGTCCAGGCCGAGGACATCTCCGCAGCCCGCAACCTCACCAAGGGCCACCCTTTCCTCCGGGAGGGCCAGGGCAACTACGCCGTGGACATCTACGAGCTGATGCCCGTCCCCGGTATGTAGCGAGGCGCGCGGGCCCGGTTGCGTAGGCCGGGCCCGACCGGCGTCGAGGGTGCGTATTCCCGCAGTGTTCGTCAAGGATTGTGGGCGTGACCACGCGCGGTCTAGCGGCGCGCGGTGCGCTCGGCGAGCGCCGCTTCCACCTCGGCCCGGGCCGTATCGACCCGCGCCCGCGCCTTCAAGGTGCGGCGCAGGACCTCTTCTCGCTTGCGGTCGAGCTGGTCGATCAGCATCGGCGCTCCCGGATCGGCGGCGGCGGCCCCGTTGC
>CAYGCW010000193.1:0-5317 GCA_964348465.1 uncultured Acidimicrobiia bacterium
TGGAACGGTTCCGGCGGGAGGCACAGGCCGCCGCCAACCTCAGCCACCCCAACATCGTCGCCATCTACGACTGGGCGCACGAGAACGGCACCTACTTCATCGTGATGGAGCTGATCGAAGGGCGCACGCTGCGCGACATCCTCCGCACCGAGGGGGCCCTGCTCCCCCGCCGGGCGGCGGAGATCATCGTGGAGGCCGCCGCAGCATTGGCGGTCGCCCACAACGCCGGGCTGACGCACCGGGACATCAAGCCGGGCAACATCATGCTCTCCACGGACGGCAGCGCCAAGGTCACGGACTTCGGGATCGCCAGAGCGCTCGACGACTCGGAGGAGTTGACCCGTACCGGAGCCGTCATCGGCACCGCGTCGTACTTCAGCCCCGAGCAGGCGCAAGGGCTGCCGGCCGACGCCCGGTCCGACATCTACTCGCTGGGCGTCGTCCTGTACGAGCTGCTCGTCGGCCAGCCTCCGTTCTCCGGCGAGAGCCCGGTGGCAGTGGCCTACCAGCACGTGTCCGAGCTGCCCGATCCGCCGTCGCTTCGCAACCCGGAGGTCGATCCCGGCCTCGAGGCGATCGTGATGCGGGCCGTCGAGAAGGATCCTGCGCAGCGCTACCAGTCCGCCGGCGAGCTGCGGGCCGACCTGCTCCGCTACCTCAGCGGTGAGCCGCCGGCCGCCCCGCCGGCGTCGGAGGCGGTGACCGAGCTGATGGTCGCCGCACCCGAGGCCCTGCCTCCCGCCACCGTCCCTCCCGACGAGACCGCCCGCCACGTCGCCTACACCGCCGAGGAGCCGCGCGAGTCCTTCCAGCCGATGTTCGTGGTCGGCGTGGTGGCGCTCGTGGTGGCGCTGGTCGTCGGCATCTTCCTGCTGACGCGTCTGCTGTCGTCCCCGGCCAGCCCCGACCTCGTGACGATCCCCGAGCTGTTCGGCGTCACTGCCGACGAGGCCTTCGAGCAGCTCCAGGATCTCAACCTGCGGGTGCGGTCGAGCCAGCAGCCGGACGCCGAGGTGCCGGCCGGCCTGGTGATCCGCACCGAGCCGCCGGCCGGCGACCGGGTCGAGCCCGACTCGTTCGTCACGGTCTTCGTGTCCAGCGGGCCGGAGATGTTCCCCATCCCGTCCCTTCTGGGGATCACGGAGGTAGAGGCGCGTGCCCTGCTCACGGCCAACGGCCTGGAAGCCGGCACGGTGGAACGCGTCGCCGACCCCGAGGCGGAGGAGGGCATCGTCCTCGCCCAGAGCCCGGAGGCGGGCACCCTGGTGGGGCCGGGCGCCACCGTGGACCTCGTGATCTCCACCGGGCCGGACTCGATCCCGGTGCCGGACCTCGTCGGGCTGACCGAACGCAATGCGATCTTCCAGCTCATCCAGGCCGGGTTCGACGCCAACGACCAGAACGTCGTGGTGGAGGAAGAGTTCTCGCTCGACGTCGCGGCCGGCTCGGTGATCCGCACGGACCCGGCCGCCGGGGCCCTGCTGCCGAAGGAAGGCGTGATCGTTCTCTACGTGTCGCAAGGCGCCGCGGTGGTGCCTGACTTGCAGGGACGCACCGCCGTGCAGGCCCGATCGCTGCTCGACCCGCTGGAGCTGACGCTGGTGGTCTCGACCGAGACCGTGCCGGTCACCCCCGAGTCGGGCCTCGACGGCGTGATCGCCGAGCAGGACCCCGCCGCCGGGGAGGAGTTGGAGCCGGGCGCCACCATCACCGTGAAGCTCGGACTCGTGCCGCGTTCGACCGTGCCCGACGTGGTGGGCCGCAACGAGGCCCAGGCTCGCAGCGCCATCGAAAGCGCCGACCTCGTGTTCCAGATCAGCGGAACGCAGCCGGTGGAGCTGGCACGCGTCGGCCTGGTGGTCTCGCAGAACCCGCAGGCCGGCCTGGAGGTGTTCTCCGGCTCGGTGGTGTCGGTGGTCGTCGGCACCGTCACGCGGGTGGAGGTGCCCAACATCATCGGCAGGACCGAGGCCGAGGCCCGCACCGCGCTGCAGGAGCGCGGCTTGAGGCTCACGGTCGGCCAGCCGACGCAGACCACCCCCGACCGCGTGGGCAGAGTGGTGTCGCAGAACCCGATCTCCGGGACCCGGGTCGACCAGGGCACCGCGGTGACCGTGTCGATCGGGGAGCCGACGCCCACGACGACCACGACCTCGACCACGACGACCACGACCACGACGACCACGTCGGCGCCGTGAGCGCCGCGGTGCGGGCCGAGGCGCTGGCGGGCTGGTACGGGGGCCACCGGCGCGACCTGCCGTGGCGAGGCCGGACCGACCCGTACGAGGTGCTGGTGGCCGAGGTGATGCTCCAGCAGACCCAGGCGCCGCGGGTCGCGACCCGCTACGAGGACTTCCTGGCGCGCTTCCCGACCGCGGCGGCGTTGGCCGAAGCCTCACTCACCGAAGCGCTCGCAGCCTGGTCCGGCCTCGGGTACAACTCCAGGGCCCGGCGGCTGCGAGAGGCGGCGCAGCGGGTGGTGGCGGACGGTTGGCCGCGCACCGTCGCCGGGTTACGGGAGCTGCCCGGGGTCGGGCCGTACACGGCAGCCGCGGTGGCGTGCTTCGCGTTCGGCGCCGAGGTGGCCGCTCCCGACACGAACGCCCGCCGGGTGCTGAGCCGCTGGCGGGGCGAGGCGCTCGGCGGCCGGAAGTTGGTGGAAGCGGCGGACGCCGAGCGGGCGGTGGCGCCCGTCGGGGCCGCGGACTGGAACCAGGCGATCATGGACCTCGGCGCCACCGTCTGCACGCCGCGCCTTCCCCGCTGCGGCGAATGCCCGGTCGCGTCGTGGTGCACCGGGCCGGAGGGGTACGTACCCCCCCGTCCCCAGCCCCGCTTCGCCGGCTCCGACCGCCAGGTGCGCGGTGCGCTGCTCCGTGCCCTGCTCGCCGGCGCCGAGCCGACGACGGCCGGTCTGGCCGCCGCGTCCGGCTTTCCGGATGACCGGGTGGCCGCGGCGTTGGGGACGCTCGCGAAGGACGGGATGGTCGCCGGCCGGGGTGGGCGTTGGTCGATCGCCGGCTGACCTCAGCCCCGCCGCGACACCAGAAAGATCACGACACCGGCCACCACCAGGAAGGCGTCGAGCATCAGGTCGATGGCGAGGCTGAGCCCGGACTTGCTCGATGCGATGTCCACGACGAGGCCCACGGCGCCGACGAAGGCCATCACGCCGCCGACCCATGGCAGCCAGCGCGGAGGCGTGACCGGTGGGCGGGTGCGGTCAGCCATCCGTCACGAAGTTCTTCAGGAGCTCCATCCCTACCGCCGTCATCACGGACTCGGGATGGAACTGCACCCCCTCGATCGGTAGCCGCCGATGGCGGACCCCTTGCACGACGCCGTCCTCGCTGTGGGCGCTCGCCACCAGCTCGTCCGGCAGTTCGGTCGCTGCCAGGGAGTGGTAGCGGGTCGCCACGAACGGATTGGGCAGGCCGCGGAACACTCCGTGCCCGTCGTGCGTGATGGCGGACGTCTTGCCGTGGCGGGGCTCGGGCGCCCGGCCCACGCGACCACCGAACGCGGCCACGATCGCCTGGTGGCCGAGGCACACCCCCAGCGTCGGCGTCTGCGGCCCCAGCTCGCGTACGAAGGCGACGCTGTGGCCGGCGTCCTCCGGGCGCCCCGGCCCCGGCGAGATGATGAGCCGGTCGGGGGCCAGCGCCCTGCCCTCGTCTGGAGTGAGGGCGTCGCTCCGGTACACGAGCGGCTCGGCGCCCAGCTCGCCCACGTACTGCACGAGGTTGAACGTGAACGAGTCGTAGTTGTCGATGACCAGGATCCTCACCCGACGCCGCCTCCGGTGTCCAGGAACGAGTTGCCCATCCACGTGTACACGAAGTGCAGCGCCACGAGCAGGGCGGCAACCAGGACCAGCGAGATGGCGACCCTCACGGCCAGCGGTCCCGGCAACCCCTCGAAGAACCTCCGGATCACGAGCCGCGGTAGATGGCGGGGAAGTTCGGCCCGTCGACCAGCTCGGCGAAGATGATCAGCCGCTGCCGGGCAGAGAACTTCGGATGGCAGGTCGTGAGGGTCAGCCAGGACCCCTCTCTCGGGTTGGTGACCCACAGCTCGGTGGGCCTGACCACCAGAGGGGCCTCCCTCACCTCGAACACGTGGGTGCCGATGGGGCTGTCCCAGAAGATGCGGTCACCCACCTCCAGCTTGTCGACGTTGTGGAACGGGGCGCCGTGGGTGGTGCGGTGGCCGCTCACCACGGCGTTGCCCGGCTGGGCCGGCAGCGGCGTCTCCGGCATGTGGCCGGCGCCGGTGTCGAGCTGGCGGCGCCGCACGCCTTCGACGACCGTCCATTCCATCTCGATGTCCGGAATGCGGATCGTCCCCACCGGATCGCCGGCCTCCGGGGCCCGCTCCCTGAGCAGGAACGCGTCGAGCCCGGCGACGGTGAAGTCCTCGGGCGTGGTGGAGGGGTCGCCGATCCCCCGGATGGCCTCTGCGATGGCGTCGGGGTCGCCGCTGGCCAGCACGTCGGCTGGTACCCGTCCCAGAGCGTCGCTGACCTCCCCGGTCGCCGGGTCGTAGACGACGACGTCGGCGCCTTCCAGTCGCTCGGCGAGATCGGCGGCGAGGCCCCGCTGGGCGCGGTCGGCGATGAGGTCGGTGATGTAGAGCTGGTGGAAGACGAAGCCGAGCAGGAACAGCCCCACCCCGATCAGCGACCATCCGACGCCGCGTACGATCCGCAACGTGGTCAGCAGCGCCGATTGACCGCTCAGTCGCCGGCGGAGGTCCGTGGCGGAGATGTTCTCGATGCTCATCGGGTCGTGGTCAGCTTCCCTGCTCTCCGTGGCACCCGGGCCGCGGGCCGGCGGTTTCCGTGCGGGGACGGTAGCGCCGCTACCATCGTGGCATGCCCAAGTCGAAGGTACGCAAGAAGAAGAAGCAGCGGCAGGGCCGGCCGACTCCTCCCCAGTCGGAGCTCAAGTCCAAGCCCGAGTCTCCCGTCTGGTACGTGGCCATCATGTTCGGCCTCATTGCTATCGGCGGTTTGATCATCATCCTGAACTACATGGGTCTCACGCCGGGGCGAACCTCCAACGCCTGGCTGATCACCGGCCTCGTCGGGATCGCCGTCGGCTTCGGGATGACGCTGAACTACCACTGACGCGAATTACACGTCTGTAGTTCTCCCCAGGTTTGTCCACACCTGTGCGCAAGTCGGGTGCGCTCACAGCGGCACCATCTCCTCCCGGCAGTGCCGGGGCGGCTTGACGTCGCCCCCCTGGGCTTCGGTCACCGTCAGCCTCATGCCACACACGGAGCACCGGTACGAGGCCTCCACGTCGACGAGGTC
>CAYGCW010000193.1:5327-5639 GCA_964348465.1 uncultured Acidimicrobiia bacterium
TGATGAGGGCGTTGGCCATGCCGCCGCCCTCGCACATCGCCTGGAGCCCGTAGCGGCCGCCGCGGGCCTCCAGCTCGTTGACGAGGGTGGTGAGCAGCTTGGCGCCGGAGCAGCCGAGGGGATGGCCGAGCGCGATGGCGCCGCCGTTGGGGTTGACCCTGGACCAGTCGGCGCCGGTCTCCCGCAGCCAGGCAGCGATCACCGACGCGAACGCTTCATTCACCTCGAACACGTCGATGTCGTCGACGGTGAGCCCGGCCTTGTCGAGGACCTTGTGGGTGGCGGGGATGGGCCCGGTGAGCATGGTCACCG
>CAYGCW010000194.1:0-5600 GCA_964348465.1 uncultured Acidimicrobiia bacterium
CGGCGCCGAAATAGTCGGTATCGGGCAGGAAGGCGTGCCAGACCGTCGACCCGGAGTCGTCGGGGCCGCCCCATTGGAACACCACGTAGCCCTCGTCGTCGAGGGGCAGCCCGAGGTGCTCGACGTACCAGGACCGGAGGGCGTCGGGATCGGGGCTGGGGAAGAAGACGCCGCCGATGCCGGTCGCGCGAGGCAATGTGGTCCTCCTGCGTAGGACGACTCCCAAACCTACACCCGTGGATCAACGCCGGTGCCGGTCGACCACGGCCGCCAGGGTCTCCGGAGCCACGTTGCCGCCGCTCACGACAACCACGGCCGGGGTCGCCGGGGAAAGCCGGCCGGAGAGCAACGCGGCGACGCCCACCGCGCCGCCGCCTTCGACGGCCTCGCCTTCCTCGGTCAGGGCGAAGGCCATCGCCGCCCCGATCTCGTCCTCGCTCATCAGCACGATCTCTCGCACCAGGTCGCGGCACAGCGCCACCGTATAGCGGTTGTCGGGCCCGAGGCTGCCGGCGAGGGCGTCGGCGAGCGTGTCCTCCTCCACGACGTCCACGAGCCGGCCGGCCCGCAGCGTCTCGAACATGGCCGGCCCCCGCTTCTGGGAAACGCCGAGCACCTCGACCTCCCCGGGCGCGCTCTGCATCGCCAGGGCGATGCCGCCGATCAGGCCGCCCCCCGACACCGGGACCACGACGGAAGCGACTTCGGGCAGGTCGTCCAGTATCTCGAGCCCGGCGGTGCCCTGGCCGGCGATCACGAGCGGGTCGTCGAACGGGTGCACGAACACGAGGCCCTCTTTGTCTCGGAGGCGGCGGGCGGCAGCGTCGGCGTCGTCCTGGTCGGGGCCCGCCACCACGACCCGCGCGCCGAGGGCGGCGATCGCATCGCGCTTGTTGGAGGGGACCCGCTCCGACAAGCAGATCGTCGCCGGCATCCCCAGGTGCCGGGCGACGTAGGCCACGGCCCGCCCGTGGTTCCCGCTGGACACGGCGACGACGCCCCGCCGCCGTTCGGCGTCGTCCATGGCGAGCAGCCGGGAGGCGGCTCCCCGCAGCTTGAACGACCCGGTGTGCTGCGCGCTCTCGAGCTTCAGGTACACCGGGCCTCCGACGACGGCCGCAAGCGCCGCCGAGTGGCGGAGCGGGGTGCGGCGCGCCACGCCGGCGATCCGATCCCGGGCGGCCCGGACGTCGGCGAGGGCCGGCCCGGCGCCGCGGGGGTCGGCCACCGGCGTCAGCCGGTGGCGTCGGCGACCGCCTCCTCGAAAGCGGTCAGCGTGGTCGCCACGTCCTCTTCGCTGAGCGCCGCGCTCAGGAACCAGGGCTCGAGGCCGTCCGTGTCGGGGAAGCAGCCGCGCTCGATCAGGCCGAGCATGATCGACTCGTAGAGGTCGGCGTCGTGGTGGGCGGTGTCGCGGAAATCGATCGGCTCGTCGTCGGCGAAGGTGAGCCCGAACATTCCCGGCACGCCGGTGATGTGGTGGGGGATGCCGCGGGCAGACAGCACGGCGCCGATGCCATCCATGAGCGTCCGGCCGCGCTTCTCCACCGTGGCCAGCGGCTCCCCGGTCGCCAACTCGCGGATGGTCGCGGCCGCGGCCGCCACCGCTACGGCGTTGCCGGAGTACGTGCCCGCTTGCGCGATCTTGCCGGGCTGCAGCGCCCGGATCACGTCGCCGCGCCCCGCCAGGGCCGCCACCGGGATGCCGTTGCCCATGGCCTTGGCGAACGTCGCCAGGTCGGGCACGACGCCGAAGTGCGCGGCGGCGCCGCCGAGCGCCAGCCGGAACCCGGTCTTGACCTCGTCGTAGACGAGCACCGCCCCGTGGTCGTCGCACACCCGGCGCAACCCTTCCAGGAATCCGGGCTGCGGCATGATCCCGAAGCAGTTGCCGAGCATGGGCTCCACCATGACGGCGGCGATCGAGCCGCCCTGGTCCGCGAAGAGGCGCTCGACCGCCTCGAGGTCGTTGAACGGCAGCGTCCGGACCAGTCCCCTGATCGTTTCGGGGATCCCGGACGACGATTGCACCGGCACCGGCGAGTACGGCGAACCGAGGGCGCCGGGGTGGGTGCCGGCGGTGGAGAACAGCACGTAGTCGTGCATCCCGTGGTACTGGCCCTCGAACTTCACGACCAATTCCCGGCCGGTGAACCCGCGCGCCAGCCGGATGGCGTGCATGGTGACCTCGGTCCCCGTGTTGGAGAACCGCAGTGCCTCGACCCACGGCACCGCCTCCTTGAAGGCTTCGGCGGCCTCCACCTCGCGCCGGTTGGTGAGTGCGAAGACCGAGCCGGCGGCAGCCGCCTCGGCAACGGCAGCAGTGACCGCCGGGTGGGCATGTCCGAGGATGATCGGCCCGAACCCGTTGCGGTAGTCGATGTAGCGGCGGCCGTCCATGTCCCAGATGTAGGCGCCGTCGCCGCGTTCGATGATCAGCGTGTCGTCGTCGCCCCAGTAGCGGAACTGGCTCGAGACGCCGAGCAGCAGTGCCTGGCTGGCTCGCTCGAACCATTCGGCGGTGCGGGGACCCTGCAGACCCATCAGCTCTCCTCTCCAGGTGGGAACCACCATGGCTTGTGTTCGAGACGCATGTTCCAATGCACGTGGCGGGCGGTCGAGAAGGCGTCGAGCCCCTCCACTCCCAGCTCCCGGGCGCTTCCGGAGGCTCCCATGCCGCCGAACGGGGCGGCGAGGTTGTCGACGAGCGGGTCGTTGACCCACACGGTTCCGACCCGCAGCTCCTCGTAGGCGCGCCGGACGCGGCCGGGATCGCCCGTGTAGATGCTGGCGCCGAGCCCGAAGTCGGTGTCCGCAGCGAGCCGGAAGGCCTGGTCCTCGTCGTCGAACGGCATGATCGGCAGCACGGGCCCGAACGTCTCCTCTCGCATGATCTCCATACCGTGGTCGACGTCCGCCAGCACCGCAGGTTCGAGGTAGAAGCCCGGTCCGGGCGGGGCGGAGCCGCCGGTGAGCAACTCGGCGCCGGCCGCCACCGCACCCTCGATCTGCTCCATGACCCGCCGCCGCCCGCCCTCCGAGCGCATCGGGCCGACCTGAGTCTTTTCGTCGAACGGGTCGCCGACCCGCAGCCCCGCCGCCAACCCGACGGCGGAGTCCACGAACGCGTCGTACGACCTGCGGGCCACATACACCCGTTCCGTGGACGTGCACACCTGGCCGGCGTTCAGGAACGCCGCCCACACGACGCCGCGCGCCGCCAGTTCCGGATCGGCGTCGTCGAAGACGATCGCCGGATCCTTCCCGCTCAGCTCGAGGTGGGTGGGCTTGGTGAGCTCGGCGGCCACGGTGGCGATGCGGCTGCCGACCCTGGTGGATCCGGTGAACGCAACCAGGTCGACCTCGGGCCGCCGCACGACGGCCTCTCCGACGTCGGCTCCTCCGGCCACGACGTTCAAGGCGCCTGGCGGCAGCACCCCGTCGAGGATCTCCCCGAGCAGCAGGGTCGTGAGCGTGGTCTCAGGCGCCGGCTTCACCACGAGAGCGTTCCCCGCGGCGAGGGCCGGTGCGACCTTGAATGCGAACAGCAGCAGGGGGTAGTTCCACGGCACGATCGCCGCGACCACTCCGTACGGCACCCGGAGCACGAGTGACAGCTGGCCGGCTTGGTCGGAGGGAGCGATGCGGCCCCGCTCCGCCCGCGCCAGCTCTGCGTAGTGCTCGAACAACCTGCTCACCCACTCCACGTAGAGCGCGTTGCGCGCCTGGACCCGGCCGGTTTCCCTGGTGACGATCTCGGTCAGCTCGGCCGCCCGGTCCCGCACCGCCGCCGCACAGTCGCGCAGCAGGCGGCCGCGCTCCTCGGCGGGGGTGGCGGCCCATCCGGAGGCCGCGGCAGCCGCGGCCGCGGCGGCCTCCGCAATCTGGTCGGCATCGGCGCTCGGAACGGTGGCGAGCACCTGGGCAGTGGCCGGGTCCACGATGTCGAAGGGGCGGTCCCGGCCGGGACGCGCCCGGCCCGCGATGCGCAGCTGGGGTTCCCTCATGGGCGGAATCGTACTACCGCAGGGGGCCGCTCCCCGGGACAGGACCGCGCTGGTAGCGTGCTGCCCATCGCACCCGAGGAGGTTGTGTGGCCGCCGTCGATGTCGAGATGTACCTGGCGGGGGAGTGGACGAGGGGAACCGGCACCGAGACGCGCAAGCTGGTGAGCCCGGTCACGGGGGAGCACATCGCCAACGTGCCGCTGCCGTCGGAGGCCGACGTGGCGCAGGCCACGGCCGCCGCCCGCCAGGCCGCCGAGGACTTCCGGCATTGGTCGCCCTTCGAACGCGCCGACCTCTGCCACCGCATCGCCGACGCCATCGTCGCCCGGGTCGCCGATATCGCCCGGATCCAAACCCTGGAGCAAGGCAAGCCGTATCACGAGGAGTCCGTCGGCGACATCGAGGAGTGCGTTGAGTACTTCCGCAACGCTGCCGAGGACGTCAAGCGGCTCAAGGGCGAAGTGATCCCGGTGTCGGAGCGGACCAAGCGGATGTTCACGTTCCACCGTCCGGTCGGAGTGTGGGCCGCAATCACGCCGTGGAACTTCCCGGTCGTGATCCCGATTGAGTACGTCGCGCCTGCGCTCGCCACCGGCAACGCGATCGTGTGCAAGCCGCCGGACTTCACTTCGTGGGCGCTGCTGGAGCTGGCCAAGGCGTTCGACGATGCCGAAGTGCCCAAAGGGCTGGTCTCGATCATTCCCGGAGGCGCCCAGGCAGGGGAGTGGCTGGTGCGCAGCGACCACGTCGACGGCGTCGCCTTCACGGGGTCGTCGGCAACCGGCCGCAAGATCGTCGCCTCGATGGGCTTGAAGCGCTCGATCATGGAGATGTCGGGGAACGGGCCGGTGGTGGTCACCGCAGACGCCGACGTCGAGGCGGCCGCTACGGCGGCGGTATACGGCGCCTACTACAACGCCGGCCAGGTGTGCTGCGCCACCGAGCGAGTCATCGTGGTCGACGACGTCCACGACGCGTTCGTCGACGCCACCATGGCCGCCGCTGGAGACGTCCGGCTCGGCGACCCGTTCGACGAGGCAACCAACATGGGACCGCTCAACAACGAGCCCACCGCCGCCAAGATGGACCGCCACCTCGCCGACGCCGCGGAGCGGGGCGCCCGTGTGCTCACCGGCGGAGGTCGCGCCGCCGGCTTCCCCACCGACCTCTACTACGAGTTCACCGTGGTCGACGACGTTCCCGAGGACAGCCTGCTCTCCCGCGAGGAGTCGTTCGGGCCGGTGGTGCCCGTGCTGCGGGCAGCCGACGACGAAGCCGCGGTCGGCATCGCCAACCGGTCGAACCTGGGGTTGCAGGCCGCGGTGTTCACGACCACGTTGGAACGGGCGTTCTGGTACGCGGACCGCATCAGGTCGGGCAGCGTCATCGTCAACGACTCCACCGACTTCTGGGAGACGTTCCAGCCGTTCGGAGGAGCCGCCGGCACCGACACCGGCTGGGGCCGGGGCAGGATCGAGGAGTTCACCGACCTCCAGACGGTCGTCATCGACGTCGGCGGGATGGGGGACTGACGGGTCCCATGCGCCGCACGCTCCGTCCCGGCCGCGCGATCGACCTGCGGCTGACGCTCGG
>CAYGCW010000195.1:0-5596 GCA_964348465.1 uncultured Acidimicrobiia bacterium
GGGCCCACGGTCGACGCGCTCGTCGTCGGAGGGAGGGGGACCGGCGGGGTGCGCCGCCTACTGGCTGGCCCGACACGGCCGCGAGGTGGTGCTCGCCGAACGTGAGCGGTACCCCAGCGACAAGGCCTGCGGCGACGGCCTCACCCCCCGCTCCGTGTCCGAGCTGCTGGCGATGGGGTTCGACTTCGAGCGGGCCGCCATCCACCGCATCGTCGGGCTGCGCATCGGGGAAGGTGCCCGCCTCGAGGAGGTGCCGTGGCCGGCGGCCGGGTCTGCGGCGTCACGCTGACGAGCGGGGCCGAGTCGGAGGAGATCGTGCCGCGGGTCGTGGTCGTCGCCGACGGCGCCCTCGACCGCTTCGGGAAGGCGCTCGGGGTGGAGCGCGACCGCCGCCGGCCGATCGGCATGGCCGCCCGCACCTATTACCGGTCGGCACGCGGCGGCGACGCCTACCTCGACGTCCACCTCGGGGTGCGGGACGGCCGGGTGCGGCTGGGTGTTCCCGATGGGTGACGGCACCGCCAACGTCGGCGCGCTGTCGCTGCGCAACGCCGGCCGCTGGAAGGGCGTCAACACCACCGAGCTGATCGACGGCTTCGCCACCGGCGCCCGGCCGGGCTGGGAGCTCGGCGCAGCCCCGGAGGCGCGGCCCAGGGGCGGGATGCTCGTCGGCGGCCTGGCGTCCCGGCCGCTGGCGGGCGCCAACTGGCTGGTAGTCGGCGACGCGGCCGGCACGATCAACCCGCTGACCGGGGAGGGCATCTCCTACGCGCTCGTCACGGGCCGCTGGCGGCCGGCTTCGCTCACCGGGCCATGGCCGAGAACGACCTCGGCTCCCTGGCGGGATATCCGGCCGCGCTGCGGTCGCGGTACGGCTCGTACCACGCCGCCGCCCGCGCCCTCGTCACCGCCGCGGCGGTGCCCGGGGTGATGGCCGGCGTCGGCACCGCGCTGCGAGTGCGGAGCATCAGGGAGCCATTGGTGCGGGCGCTGCTCGACATGGCCCGCTGAGCCGGGTTTGGGAACCGGGGCTTCCGGGGTAGCGTCTCAGGACCATGGCCCGCCTCGTTGCCGCCATCTTGCTCAGCCTCCTCGCCGCCGCCTGCGGCGACGCGTCTGAGCCGCCCGCCACACGGCCCTCCACGACCACCAGCACCACCGATCCCCGCGTCCTCGACTTGCCGACCGGGAGCGACGAGGTGGTGCTGCGGGTCGCCGGAGGCGGCGGGCTGGTGATGCCCGAGTTCAACCTCACCAACCTGCCCGAGTTCACGCTGTACGGCGACGGCACCGTGGTCACCGAAGGCATCCAGGTCGCAACCTTCCCCGGGCCGGCGCTGCCGCCGCTGGTATCGCTGCGGCTGACGCCGGAAGGGATCGAGCGCCTGGTCGCCGACGCGCTCGCCCACGGGCTCGACGCGCCCCTCGACGACTACGGCTTCCCCGGAGTGGCCGACGCCGAAACCACCGTGTTCACGCTCAACGCCGGCGGCGAGGAGCACCGGGCCGCGGTGTACGCCCTCGGCATCAGGGCCGAAGGGCCGGCCGCCGACATGAGCGAGGCCCAGGTCGCGGCCCGGGATCGCCTGTTCGTGCTGCGAGACTTGCTCACCGACACCGCCGGCTACCCGGCTGGGCACGTCGCGGAGGCGGAACAGGCCTACCGGGCCGACCGGCTGATGGTGGCCGCCCGGCCCGGGTACCAGCCCGATCCGAGCCTGGAGCAAGAGCCCGTGGAGTGGCCGCTGGGCGACCTCACCGCGGCCGGCGCAGAGATGCCGCCGCCGTTCGAGGAGTTCCGGTGCTTCGAGGTGAGCGGACAGGATCTGACCACGCTGCGACAGACTGCGGAGCGAGCCACTGCCCTCACGCCGTGGACCAGTGGCGGAGCGCAGTGGAGGATCGTCTTCCGGCCGCTGCTCCCCGACGATCCGGGCTGCTCAGACTGGCTGTGAGCGGCCTCACCCGGCGAAGTTGGCGGCGAAGTCGCCGAGGAACCCCTCCGGCACCCTGATCGGGCGCATCGTCGCCGGATCGACCCACACGTAGTGGCTGCGGAACCGGGCCGCCGCAGTGCCGTCCTGGTGGTCGATCAGGTAATGGCGGACGGCGCTGGCCCGTGCCAGGTCGGACGCGTAGGTGGACACGGTGAGCCGGTCGCCCAGGCGGGGCAGCCTCCCGTACTCGATCTCATGGCGGCGCAGCACCATGGAGAATCCCGCTTCGGTACAGCGCTCCATGGGCCAGCCGAACGCTGCGCACAACGCCACCCCGGCGTCCTCTGCGACCGCAGCGAGGGTGCCGGGGCTCATCGCCTCCGAGTCGTCTACGTCGCGCCATCCGACGACGACGTCGTGACGGTAGACCCGGTCGGGCGCCGGCGGGGGCGCCGGCAGCGGACCGGGAGGCGGCACCTCCGGCAGCGCCAGGTCGGGCTCGCCCGGCTCCCACGCCGCAGTGGCCCGGGCGACCCCGGCGCCGGTGGCGTCCTCGGTGAACGTGTAGGAGCGCAGTACGAGACCCTCGGCTCGACCGGGGGTGGTGGCCGCCACCGTCACCGCGTCCCCGAAGCCGAGCGGCCGCACGTAGGTCATCTCCATCCGCCGCAGCGCCTCGCCTCGCAGCCCCGCCGCCAGCTCCATCTCTTCCAGGTAGCGCAGATAGGCGGTGTTGTTGAGGTGGCCGTAGGCGTCGCACTCGTAGTGGCGAATACGGAAGGTGCGGGGAGCCGGGTCCAGCATCGCGGCACCCTACCCGGACGCGGCATCCGGCCCCGCAGGATCCGTGAACGCCGCTAGCGCGTCGCGAAGCGGCGCCGGAGCAGCAGCCAGGCCAGGAGGAACACCACTGCGCCGTATCCGGCGAGGGTGGCGAGGTTGCCGGCGTCGACAACGACGCCGCGGAACATGACGTCTTGGAGGCCCTGGATGCCGTAAGAGCCGGGGATCAGCTTGGCGACGCTGCGCACCGTGGGGTGGAGCCGGTCGAGCGTGAGGAAGAAGCCGCTGAAGAAGATGGCGGCGAGCAAGGCGATCATCGAGTACTGCACGGCCTGGGTCTCGGTCTCGGAGATACCCGAGATCACGAAGCCCACTCCGATCGACGTCACGAGCACCGCCGCCATCAGCAGCGCGTACTGGAGCCACGAGCCCCGCATCGGCACGTCGAACAGCCCCAGCATCATCCCGGTGAGGGCGGTGGCGATGCTGCCGCCCAACGCCAGATAGCCGAGCGTCTTCCCCGTGAGGGTCTCGGCGGGCGTCAGCGGCGCCGCCCGAAACAGCTCGACGGTGCCCAGCGTTCGCTCCCGCACCACCGACAGGGCGGCGAACGTGATGGCGAGGTGCTGGAGGAGCAGCACGATCACCCCGGGGGCGTAGTAAGAGGTGACGTCTTCGAACACCGGCACGAGGCTGTCGGTCTTGCTGTCGAACGGCGACACGAGCACCGAGGGGCTGATCTGCTGGAAGCTCTCGATCTGCTCCTCGAACTCCACCAGGTTGGCTTCGGCTTCCCGGGCCCGTTCGATCCGTGAGGAGAAGGAGACTGCGGGATCGGTCATCGCTTCGGCGTCGGCCCGCAGCTCGTCGAGGGCGGAGGTGACCTGGTCGCCGCTCTCGGTGCCGATCAGCTCCGCTGCCGGCCGGTATCCCGACTCGAGCACGGCGAGGCTCTCGTTGAGCGCAGCGAGCTGGCGGTTGGCCGCTGCGGCGCCGCCCCGCTCCATCGCCTTCCGAGCGGCCGTGGCCGCAGCCCGCGCCGCGGGCAGGGCGTCGTCGAGCCGCTCGGTCTCCTCTTGGCTGTAGGCGGCGAAGTCCTCCAGGATGCGGCGGTTGAGGTCCTCCACGGCCTGGTTGGCCACGAACACCACCTGAGTGCTCGAGAACGGGTCCAGTTCGTCGTGCCATACCTGGAACTCGGCTTGCTCACCTCTGCGGATGGTGGCCTCCGGGTCCTCAGGCACCACGACCACCACGTCGGCCTGCCCGGCGCGGATGCGGTCGAGCGCCTCCTCCTCGTCGGTCATGACGCCAAGGAACTCGATGCGATCGCCGGCCTCGTCGGTGACCTCCGCGATGACGTCGCGCAGCGGGCTGCCCTCGGAGGCGACGGCGATCGTCCGCAGCGGAGGCCGGTCGTTCTGGTAGCCGAGTCCGAACAGCAGCAAGATCAGGAAGGGGCCCAGCACCAGCGACAGCATCAGCTTGGGCTGGCGCACCACCTCGGCGACTTCCTTCTTGAAGAAGGCGAGGCCCCGCACCACCCGGCGTCCGAGGTCACGCATCGGTGCCGTCCCTCTCCGCAACCATCCGCTCGACGAGGAGAACGAAGACGTCGTCGAACGGGGGTGTGAACGGCTCTGCGGTCTCGACCTGGATGGCCTGGTCGTTGCACCACGCCAGCAGGGCGGGGATGGCGCTGCCGGCGTCCTGCACCACCAGGCGCACCGTGTGGTCGTCGAGGGTGGTGAGCGGCTCAGGGCCGGGGACGGTGTGGCGGCGCAGCCCCGCCAGCGCCAGCGGGGAGATGGGGTCGGAGGTACGCAGATCGACGACCTCGCCGCCGTAGGCGGCGCGACGTAGGCCCTCGGGGGTGTCGAGGGCGGCGAGGCGCCCGTCCACCAGCACGCCGACCTGGTCGCAATAGGCGGCCTCGCCGACGTACTGGGTCGTGACGAACAGCGTGCGGCCCTCGTCCCTGAGGTCGGTGAGGTGGTCCCAGATGTGGCGCCGCAGCACCGGGTCGATGCCGGCCGTCGGCTCGTCGAGGAACAGCAGCTCGGGGTCGTGAACGAGGGCGGCGGCGAGGGCCAGGCGGCGTTGCATGCCGCCGGAGAGGTGGGTGAGCCGCTTGCGCCGGGCGTCGCCCAACTCAACGAAGTCGAGGACCTCTCTGAGGCGTCGGCTGCGGCGCCACGGCATCCCGTAGATCGAGGCGACGAAGTTGAGGTTCTCCCAAACCGACAGGTTCGGGTACAGCACCGAGTGCTGGGGCAAGTAGCCGATGCGCCCGCGGGTGGCGGTGCTGAAGTCCTCGGGGCGCTCGCCGAAGACCTCTACCTCCCCGGCGGTCGGCGCATAGAAGCCGTTGAGGAGGCGGACGGTGGTGGTCTTCCCCGAGCCGCTGGGTCCGATGAACCCGAAGATGGTGCCGGGCCGCACCTGGAGGTCCAGGTCGAAGACCCCGGTGCCGTCGCCGAAGTCCTTGGTGAGCCCTGCCGACCACGCCACCGGACCGGGCGGCGGCGAGTGCAGGGCTCGGTAGGCCTCGGCGGGGGGAGCCTCGATGGTGGGGGCAGTCTCGATCACGGCGGGGGTGTACCCGATCGAAGCGGGCGGGAAACCGACCGGCGACAGAACGGTCATTGGAGTCCTGCCGGTCCGGCAAGAGCGGCACTCCTCGGATGCCGTCGACCGGACTGGCCTGAGGCCGACCCGCCGGGCCGGATCGCACCGTCAGGTCGTGGCGCGCCGCGGGTGGGTCGACCTGGCCTGGCGGGCTTCGGCGGGCGAGAGCGGGCGAACGAGCCCATGGGCGATGGCGAAGTGCGTCGCTTCCGAGCGCGTGGACACGCCGCACTTCACGTAGATCCGCT
>CAYGCW010000196.1:0-5544 GCA_964348465.1 uncultured Acidimicrobiia bacterium
TGATCCCGAACCGGCCCAACGTGTCCCTCACGAACTCGGCGGTCCCTGCGTAGTTGGTGTCGGACACGACGAGATGGTCGCCCGAGCCGAGCCGGCCGAAGAGCAGCGCCGTCGTCGCCGCCATGCCCGACGCATAGGCCGCGCAGGCCTCGGTGCCTTCGAGGGCGGCCAGCTTGGACTCGAGCCGCCGCACGGTCGGATTGGCCCAACGGCCGTACATGAACGGGGTCTCGTCGGGCTGGTCGAGCGCCGAGAACGGAAGCGGCTCGTCGACGACGAACGTCGTCGACATCGCGATGTCCGGCGCAGCGGCACCGGTGGCGGGCTCCGGCTCCTCGCCGGCATGGATGGCGAGCGTGCGCAGCCGCGGAGGCTCGTGCGGGTTCACGGCCGAGCAGTCTACGAGAGGCGGGACCGCGCGGCTCCGGGCCGGGCTACTCCGCTTCCTGATCCTCGGGCCTCACCACCGTGAACGCCACGACCTCCCGCAATGAGGCGGCACCGGTGAGCAGCGCCAGCAGCCGGTCCACCCCGAGGCCGACGCCGCTGTTGGGCGGCATGCCGTACTCCATCGCCTCCACGTAGTCCCACTCGAACATGGCGGCCTCCTCGTCGCCCTGCTCCCGGAACTCCGCCTGCTCCCTCATCCGGGCCGCCTGCTCGAGCGGGTCGTTCACCTCCGAATAGCCCTTGACCAGCTCCCACGACGCCGCCACCAGCTGGAACATGTCGAGGCAGGCCGGATCCTCGGCGCTGCGCCGAGCCAGGGGCACCAGCTCGGCCGGATGCCCGGTGAGGAACGTCGGCTGGACCAGCTGGGGCCGCACCGTTCGCTTGTACAGGGCGTCGACCAGGCTCGGATAGGACGGATAGCCGTCCGGGTCGAGGCCCGGCACCGCCTCCGCGACCGCCGCCGCCAAGTCCTCGCGGGTCCGCACCACCCGGAGGTCTATGCCGGTGGCGTCGGCGACCGCGTCCCGGTAGTCGACCTCGGGCCAGTCGCCGCCGAAGTCGAGCGTTGCGCCGTCGTGCTCGACGGTGGTGGTGCCGAGCAGGTCGACGAGCACCGACTGGACCATCTCCCTGGTCAGCTCCATGTTGTCCCGGTAGTTCCAATAGGCGGCGTACCACTCCAGCATCGTGAACTCCTGGAGGTGGGACGGGTCGATGCCCTCGTTGCGAAAGTTCTTGCCGATCTCGTACACCCGGTCGAAGCCTCCGACGAGCAGACGCTTGAGAAACGTCTCTGGTGCGATCCGGAGGTACAGCGGCACGTCCCGGGCCCGGTGATGTGTGATGAACGGCCGCGCCGACGCTCCCGCCGGCACCGCCTGCAGGATCGGCGTCTCGAACTCGACGAAGCCACGTTCGTCCAGGAACCGCCGGAGAAGCCGGACGAGGCGGGCCCGCAGCAGCAGGCGCTCCCGCACCTCCGGCGACGACATCATCGCCAGATACGGCTGGCGCACGACCGTCTCCACGTCCCGCACCCCCGCCCATTTGTCGGGGAGAGGGCGCAGCGCCTTGGCGAGCAGCGTCACGTCGGCGGCCCGCACCGTCCGTTCCCCCTTCTTGGAAGTGAACATCTCGCCGGCCACCCCGACGAAGTCCCCGACATCGATCATATTCATGACCGCGGCCTGGCCTTCGTCGCCCAGCACCGCGGCCTCGAAGCTGACCTGGAGGCGTCCGGAGCGGTCGGTGAGGTCCCCGAACGCCAGCTTCCCGAAGTCCCTGACGGCCGTCAGCCTGCCGGCCACCCGCACCGCCGCGCCGTCGGCGAGGCCGGCTGCGTCGGAGAGGGTGTGACTGATCGCGTACCGGTCGGCGGGGGATACCCCGGCGCGCGCCAGCTCGTCGAGGCGGGAGAGGCGCTCTTGCCTGATCCTGTCCATGCGCGGCCCCGGTGCGGCGTCGGGTTGCGCCGCGACTCTACCCGCCGCCCGGTATGCGGTCGGGCCGGCGACCCACCCCTAACATGACCGCCGTGTCCAGCGCCGAGCGTGCCGGGGCGCTCCGCTTGCGGCAGTGGCGCGCCCATCCCCCCGACCGGGCCTTTCTCCTCGCCCTGGCGGCGGTGCTGCCCCTGTTCACCTGGTGGCTCGGGTGGTTCCCCGGATTCGCCTCGAGCGACTCGATAGACCAGCTCGGCCAGGTCCGGGACTTCGACTTCACCAACGTCCACCCGGCCCTCCACTCGATCCTGATGTGGGTGGTGACGCGGGTGTGGGACTCGCCCGGCGCGGTCACCCTGGTGCAGGTGCTGGCGATGACCGGGCTGCTCGCCCTGGCGGCGCGGCGGCTGGTGCAGCTCGGCGTGCCGGTCTGGCTGAGCGCCGGGGCCGCGTGGCTGGTGGCGGCGCTCCCGGCGGTCGGCACCACGACGATCGCGCTGTGGAAGGACGTGCCGTTCACCCTGGCGATGCTCTGGGCCTTCACGGAGTTGCTGCTGATGGCCCGGGACCCGGGCGGGTTCTGGCGCCAGCGCGGAGGACCGATCCGGCTCGGCGTGGCACTCGGCCTCATGTGGATGTTCCGCCACAACGGCTTCATCACCGTGGGCCTGCTGCTGATGCTGCTCGGCGTCGCATTCCGCAGGAAGCTGCGGCCGCTGCTGAAGACCGCCGCGGCGGTCGCGGTGGTCGTGATCGCCGTCGACGGACTCCTCTACACGGCCCTCGGCGTCGACCGGGCCGCCATCGAGCCTTCCCAGGTGTTCATCTCCGACGTCGCGGCCTCGCTGACACACGAGCCGGGCAACTTCGACGCCGGGGAGTTGGAGTACCTCGCAGCGGTCGCCCCGCTCGACGTCTGGACCGGCCGGTACGACTGCACCAATTCGACGCCGCTGGCCTTCGCACCCGAGTTCGACGCCGAGCGCATCGCCGCGGACCCATGGCCGTTCCGGCGGCTCGCCGTCAAGACGTGGCTGCGGGACGCCGACACCGTTCTCGGGCACCGCTTCTGCGCGGCGTCCTACCTGTTCTGGCCGATCCAGCCGGGCAACGCCTACTTCCACCGGCCGCCCTTCGAGATCGCCGCCAACGACCTCGGCATCACCCGCGACCCGGTGTCCTACCGGGCGTACGACTTCACGCTCTCGATCTTCCAGTGGGCGGAGCCGGACGGACGGCTGTGGCTGACGTGGAGGCCCGCGCTGGTGCTGTGGGCGGCTGCCGCCGTCTACGCCTTCGCCGCCAGCCGGGCCCGGTGGCGGCTGCTGATGCCGGCGGCTCTGCTCGCCGCCCACCTCGTGAACGTCGCCGTGACCACGCCCGCCCAGGAGTTTCGCTTCGCGTTCGGCCTGTACGTGGCCGGCATCCTGAGCCTGCCGTTGCTGTGGCTCGTCCTCCGACCCGAACAGGAGAGCCAGGCGTCGCACCCGTTGCCGGGGACGGTCACCGCTTGATGGTCGAGGTGTCCAACCCCGGCAAGGTGATCTTCCCCGTGCCGGGCTTCACCAAAGAGGACCTCGTCGGCCACTACCGGCGGGTCGCTCCCCAGATGCTCGCGCACGTCGGCGGGCGGCCCCTGACCCTCCATCGCTTCCCGAACGGCATCGGCGCCGCGGGCTTCCTCCAGAAGAACGCCTCGGCCCACTTCCCCGAGTCGATCCGGAGAGCGGCGGTCCCCAAGCGAGAGGGAGGCGTCACCACCTACCCGGTCGTCGACGAAGCCGGCGATCTCGCCTACCTCGCCAACCAGGGCACGGTGGCGTTCCACGTCTGGACCAGCAGGCTCCCGCACCTCGACCGGCCCGACCGGGTGGTCTTCGACCTGGACCCGCCCGAGGGAGAGGTGGAGGCCGCGGCCGCCGCGGCACTCGCCGTCAGGGCGTTCCTGGAGGACCTCGGCCTGCGGTCGGCGCCGATGACGACGGGCTCCAACGGCTACCACGTGATCGCCCCGGTCGCTCCCGAGGTGCACATCGACGAGGTCTCCATGTTCGCCCGCACCGCATCGGTGCTGCTCGCCGAGCAGCACCCCGATCTGCTCACCCACGAGTTCCGGATCGAGAAACGGAAGGGCCGGGTGTTCGTGGACTGGCTTCGCAACCGCTACGGCCAGACGGGGGTGGCCGCGTGGTCGCTGCGGGCCCGGGACGAAGCGCCGGTGGCGGTGCCGTTCGAATGGGACGAGCTGCCGCAGACGCCGCCCCGCCGCTGGACGCTGGAGATCGTGGAGGAACGGCTCGCCCGACCCGACCCGATCGTCGGCCTCGCCGGCGCCCCGGCGGACCTGGGCCCGGCTGCCGCGGCGGTCGCCGAGCAGGCGGCCGCGGCAGGCATCGAGCTGGCGCCGTTCGACCGCTTCCGCTCGTAGGCCGGCCCGGGAGCGGGGCCTGGTCCGGCAACGTCACGCCCGGGGAGCGGCAGGTGTGCCGGCTGCGGGAGACGGGCGCCAACGGGGCCGGAGGAGCTGGGCGGTCACTCCTCGCCCAGCCACACGTCCACGCCGCCGAGCAGGTACTCGCTCACGGCGTGGCACCGGTCGAAGACGTCGCAGAGCTGGCGCCTCCCGGCGAAGACGTGCGCCAGCGACACCTCCACCCTGCCGACGATCGAGAGCCGCCGCTCCGGGGCGTCGGTCACCGCCACATACGAGTCGATCGCCGAGATCTCGATCGGAAGCTCCGGGCCCCCGATGCCCGCCAGCTCGGTCGCCAGCACCAACAGGTCGGGCGGGTTGGTCAGCGGTGGCACCTCCCACGTGAAGAACAGTGGGATGTGGAAGACGTCCTCGGGCTCGTCTGCCTCGTCCTCGAGGTCCATCACCCGATCCTCGAACGCCAGCAGTACCCGCGGGTCGACCTCGAGCGACAGGTGCAGGTCGAGGGGCCCGCCGCAGGCGTCCTCGGGGTGGAGGTCCACTTCCCAGTTTTGGCGGAGGGTGTATGTCTCGACGAAGTGGCGCTCGTCGTGAACGTGGAAGCCGTGCTCGGTGCCATGCAGCTTGAGGTCGGTGACGTACCCGGCCATGTCGATGGCGGCCATGGAGATCCTTCGTGGCGGTCGGGCCCCAATCTGGCATAGCCGGAGCGATACGACAATGGGGCTCTACCGGACCCCCGCCGTCTCATCGGGTTCCATCATCCCGAACACGTTGCCTTCGGTGTCCTTGCACATGACGAGCCACCCGACGCCGGGGATCGGGCTCTTGGGGACGACCACCTCACCTCCGGCATCGGTCACCCGCGTGGCGTATTCGTCGACCGACGGAACTTCGATCGTGTTGGTGATCGGTTGGTCGCCCTCCCGGCGCAGGGCGATGCCACCGTCGATGCCGGGCTCGTCCGAGCCCTCCCCGGTCATGACCAGCCAGTACTCCATGGGGCCTTCCCACTTCGTGACGGTCCATCCGAACGCCGACTCGTAGAACCCCACCGCCCGCGCCGGATCGTCGGCGGCGATGTCGAAATGAACGGGACGCGGCATGGTGGGGCTCCTCTCCGTGACTGGGAACGCTGAACCTACTCGTCGTCAGGCGCCCGCGAGCCGGGAGACGACCTGCTCGAAGCCAGGGCACCGGTCCTCGAAGACCACG
>CAYGCW010000197.1:0-5518 GCA_964348465.1 uncultured Acidimicrobiia bacterium
CCGGGCCCCGGCACCAGTCAGGGCAGCCGGCCGGGCGGCGGCCCGGGGGGAGCGAAGAGGTAGTCGGGCTGGCGGTGGGGCCGCCACATCGCGAGGGGAACCACCAGAGTCAGCATCGCAAGAACCTGGAGCCAGTCCCCCCATCGCGTATACGGGGTCGGTCCCGCCGTGCGCCATCGCACCGAGCCGATCAGCAGGTCGCGGGCGTACAACTCGGTGACGCGGTCGAAGTCGCCCTGCGCGTCGATGAACGTCGACTTGCCGGTGATGGCGGCGTGGATCAAATCCACGCCGTTCTCGGCGGCGGACACCTTGGTGATGCCGATGAGCTGATCCGACGCCGGCGTGTTCCCGAAACTGGCTTCGTTGGTGTTGACGGTGAGGAGGCGGCCGCCGGCCGCGACCGTCGCCCGCGCGTGCCGGGCGAACGCTCCCTCGAACGAGATCACCGTACCCAACACGAACGTCTCCTCCGACCCGTCCTCGCGCCCCTGTACGACAGGAAAGACCCCAGGCACGTCGCCCCGGAACATGTCACGGGGGACCTGGTCGAGCTGCGGGATCCAATCGAGATACTCACGAAACGGAACCGTCTCTCCATATGGCACCGGGTGCCGCTTCAGGTACTCGCCGACCGCTTCGCCGTCTGGAGCGATGAGCAGGTTGACGTTGGCGAACAGATCCGGCCGCTCGGGCACGTCGCGCGTCCCGCTCACGAGCAAGTAGGCGCCGATCCGCCTCGCTTCGCCGGCCAGCGCCACGGCCACCTCGGGGTTGCCGACCGGCTCGAAGTCGCCTCCGAGGCTGTTCTCCCCCCACACGACCATGTCGACCGACCCTTCTGGGATCAGCCGGGTCAGCTCGAGATGGGCGTCGTAGATGCCGGCCTTCTCGCCCTCGCAGTGCACCCGCGGGCAGGGCGTGCTCCCCTGCACGATCGCCACCCGCAAGGCGGGCCCGTCGACGGACGGCGGGAACAGCGCACCGGCGCCGATCAGCACCACCGCCACCGCCGCTGAGCCTGCGAAGAGGCCCTGGCGGCGGGGGTCGTCCATCATGACGGCAAGGCCGGCGGCCACCGCCACCGCCACCACGCTCCAGCCGGAGGCGCCGATCCATTGGGCGGCTCCCCGCGGCCACGACATCGACGCCACTGCGTACCCCAGCGTGCCCCACGGGAAGCCGCCGAACGGGTAGCGAGCCCTGGCGAAGTCGAGAAGCGCCCAGCTACCGACGGCGATCACCCACCACTGCCAGGGTCGCATGGTGCGCGCCCACCAAACGGCGACGGCGTGCAGGCCCGAGTACGTCGCGAAACCGACCGTGAGCGGGAACCACGCCACGAACCCGAGCCCCCACAGCCAGTAGAGGATGAGGCCGAAGCTCACGCCGCCGTACAGCACGCCCAGGCCGAGCGCCTGGCGGGACAGGTCCACGCGCCGCAGCGCCCACAGGTAGGGGGCGGGCGCCGCGAAGGCAAGAAAGCCCCAGTCGAGCGGCGGGAAGGCCGCCCAGCTCAGGAGCGCGGCGAAGAAGGTCGCGACCAGGAACGCCATCGAGCGGCGAGGCTACCCGGTTCCGGCAGGAGCGCCCCGGCCGGGGCGGCGGCGGTCACTCACGAGACCAGCTCCTTCTCCAGCGGAGCCCGGAAACGGGGCGTCACCACCGTCCCCCCCAGCCACTCGGTGAGCCGGCCGGCAGCCGCCGCGACGGCGGCCGCCGCCTCGGCGCCCACGTCCTCCAGGAGCCGGAATACGACATTGCCGCCGGACCGTTGCGCCCAACCCCCCACTACGCGGCCCCCGACCCACACCGTCGGCCCGGCGTTGCCGTTGCGGTCGAAGAGAGCGGCCTGGTGGCCGCCGAGGTACCAGTCGCGTTCCTTCCAACCCATCACGGTGGGGTCGAGGCTCGGCAGCAGCGCCACCCACGGCTCCGGCTCCCGCTGCGGCTCGAGATCCTCTGGCAGCACGTAGCCGGCGCCGCCGGGGAGGCCCACCTCGAGGGCCCCGACTGCAGCGAGCGCCTGGCGCACTCGACCGGCCGTCCACCCGGTCCACCACCTGAGGTCGACCAGGGTCCCCGGCCCGTACGTGGCCAGCCAGCGATGGACGAGGGTGCGGCGAGCTTCACCGGCGTCGAGTTCCGGGAGCGGGCCGCCCAGCCAGTCGGCGGTCGGCGCCCAGCGATACTGGCTCGAGAGCCAGGTGCCGCGCGGCCGAGCGCGGACGATCCGGCCGGCCGTCGCCAGCAGGAACAGAATGCGGGTGGAGAGCCCGACCGTCCCGGCCCACGTCTTGCCCGCGCCGAAACTGAGGCGCTCCTTCAGCTCCGGAACGACCTCGCGGAGCTGCGAAGCCGTGGCCGTACCTGCCTGCTCCAGCGCCGCCAGCGTGCGGCGCTCGACGTCGACGATCCAGTGCTCCGGCTGGGACGCGATCCCCTGAGCCTCGAGAAACCCCGCCAGCCGGCTCCGCTCCTTGGGCTCCAAGTCGCGCGTGCAGGCGGCGTCGATCACTGCCGCAAGGTCCGGAGACACCACGAAGAGGGTGCGGCGCATCCCCAGGATGCGGACCAGCGAGCGGCGGTCGTAGAGCGCCGCCTCCAGGTCGGCGACCTCGAAGTCGGCCACCCGGGCGCGGGCCGAGAGGAACACGGTGGCGGGATCGCTCGAGTGCAGCCCAACCATCGCCTCGGCCACGGCCTCCACGTCGGCCGCCGGGACGGCGAGCAGATGACGAGCACCGAGGCGGGCACGGCGCTCGCCGTCGGCAAAGGAAGGGCGCTTCACTGCAGGCCGGTGAGAAGCGCCGGCAGCTCGGCGTCGAACGCCCACGGGAAGGCGTGGGCGAGCCGAGCGCGGCGCTCGACGGTCGCCGCGGCACCGGCACTCCGCAGCGTATCTGTCGCTTCCCGCGCCGCGTCCACCCGGCGCTCGCAGAGCTCGAAATCCACGCCAGGAGGGTACCGATGCCGCCGGTCGGCGGGCACCGGCCGTAGAGTCGTCGCCGTGGACGACCTCGCCGTTGCCAGAGAAGCCGCCCGGGCCGGAGCCAGGGCAGTGCGGGCGCGATCCGGCCGGTTCGGCGCCGCCGACTACAAGGCGGCCAACGACCCCGTCACGGTCGCCGATCGCGAAGCCGAGGCGGCGATCGTCGACGTGCTGCACCGGGAGCGACCCGGCGATGCCATCGTCGCCGAGGAGGGCGCCACCGGCGCCGCCGGAGCGAAGCGGCGGTGGCTGGTCGATCCCCTCGACGGCACCGTCAACTTCATGAGGGGGATACCCCATGTTGGCGTCTCGATCGCGTTGTATGACGAGGACGGGCCGCTGGTCGGCGTCATCAGGGACGTGTACCGGGACGAGGAGTTCACGGCGGAAACCGGAGCCGGGGCCCACCACGACGGCCGGCCGATCCGGGTCAGTGTGCGACCGGGGCTCGACGGTGCGGTGGTGGCGACCGGTTTTCCGTACGACCACCGGGTCCACGACTACACCGCGGCAGTGAAGGCCGTGCTGGAACACGCCCAGGGGATACGCCGGATGGGCGCCGCGTCGCTGGACTTCGCATGGCTGGCAGCCGGTCGGTACGACGGCTTCTGGGAGCTGGGGCTCTCGCCGTGGGACACCGCGGCCGGCCTCCTGCTCGTGCACGAAGCCGGCGGCGTGAGCACGGCGGTCGACGGCAGCCCGGCGACTCCCGAGACCCGCTTGGTGGTGGCCGGCAACGGCAATCTCCACGAGGAGCTGCGGGCGCTGATCGCCGCCAACCTGCCCGACCACCTGCGCTAGGGATACTTCAGCCCACGTTGTGCCGGGTGGTCCGGACGTGCATACTTCTGGTCGGCAGCGCAACCAAGGAGGCGGCCGTGGACTTCATCCTCGAGCAGGGGTACGACGTCAAGAAGGGGAAGATGGCCGAGTTCCAGAAATGGCTGGCGGCCAACGAGAAGGAGATCCGCAACTCGGCCCCGCAGGGATGCGAGTACATCGGCACCTACGTCGTGGTGGCCTCGTCGGAGAAGAGCGCCGGGTTCGCCAGGTCGCTGTGGCGCCTCGACAGCTACGGCGCGCAGGACCGGCTGGCGGCCGCCGGCAAGGAGGAAGGCCCGTTTCGGAGCCTGGCGCTCGAGTTCGCCGACTACTTCGACGACGACTCCGACAACTGGAGCCAGACGCTGCTGAAAGCGGTCGTCGACGCCACGATCTACGAGAGCGGCTGAGCGCCGGGGCCACGCTCGTCGAGGCGGAGGCCGTCGTCACGGCGGCCGGCCGTCGCGGCGACGCGCTGCTGATCGTCGACGGCAGGATCGAGGCCGTCGGCCGCGCGCCGGACTTGCGGGCGCGAGCCGAGGCCACCGTCGCCTACCCCGGCGGCTTCGTCGTTCCGGGGCTGCGCGACGCCCACCTCCACCCGGTCACCTACGCAGCAGCGGTCGCCGGCATCTCGCTCAAGACCGCCGCCGACTTCGCCGAGATCGGCGACCGGCTGCGGGCGGCTGCGGACGGCATGGCGCCCGGCGTGCCGATGACCGCGATGCGCCTCGACGACGAGTCACTGGCGGAGAGCCGTCTTCCGACCCGCCATGACCTCGACGCCCTCCTCGACGACCGTCCGGTTCTGCTCCATCGCTACTGCGGCCACGTCGCCGTCGCCAACACTGCGGCGCTGCGCGCCGCCGGGATCGGCCCGGAAGCGCCGGACCCCGCAGGCGGCTCGTTCGACCGCGACGCCGACGGCACGCCCACCGGGGTGCTGCGCGAGACGGCGGTCAGCCCCGTCGCCCGGGCGCTGGCCGCCCGCGACCGGCCGGCGCTCACCCCGGAGGGCCTGCTGACCGCGATGGGCGGCCTGGCCGGCGTGGGATTGACCAGCGTCGGCGCGATCGTCGGATGTGGCGAGGACACGTGGGCCGACCTCGGAGACCAGGTGGCGGCGCTCGTCGAAGTCGCCCCCGACCTGCCCATCAAGCTCCACGCGCTGGTGATCGCCCACACCCCTGCTGAGCTCGCGCGCCAGGCGCAGGCCCTGGCCGGGGCCGGGCCCCGGCTGCGCTTCCTGGGCTGGAAGGCTTTCGCCGACGGCAGCCTCGGCGGACACACCGCATACATGCACGAGCCGTTCGCCGACCTGCCGGGCGAACGCGGCCTGCTCCGGCTCGATCCTGGGTGGGCGCGCACGATGGCGGACGCCACACTCGCCCTGGGCGGAACGGTGGCGATCCACGCCATCGGCGACAAGGCCAACGCCGAGGTCCTGTCCCTGTTCGAAGCGCTGATCGCGGACGGGGCCGCGCCCGACCGGCTGCGAGTCGAGCACGCCTCCGTGCTCGGCGCCGCCGAGGTCGCCCGGTTCGCGGCCACCGGCGTCACGGCCTCGGTGCAACCGGCATTTCTAGCGTCGGAGACGGAGTGGCTCCCGAAGCGCCTCGGTGCCCGCCTCGCACGCGCCTACCCGTTCCGCACACTCCGCGAGGCCGGTGTCCCGCTGGCGGGAGGATCGGACTGCCCCGTCGA
>CAYGCW010000198.1:0-5518 GCA_964348465.1 uncultured Acidimicrobiia bacterium
CCGACTATCGCCGCGGCGGGCCGGTGAGCACGCGTCGCCTCGACCCCGAGCGGCTCGCCGAGGTGCGGGTGGTGATGGCGGAGGCGGCCGCCGGCATCCTCGCCGAGGAGTGGCCGGCCGCCCCCGGCCGACGCTGCGACCGGTGCCGGGTGCGCCTGGTGTGCCCGGCGTGGCCCGAGGGCAGAGAGGCCTACGCGTCGTGAGCTCCACCCCCACCGAGTCGCCCATCGTCCCGACGCCCGAGCAACGCGAAGTGATCGGATACCCGATGCTGCCGTTGCGGGTGGCCGCCGGCGCCGGGACCGGGAAGACCACCACGATGGCGCTGCGCCTGGCCCGGTTGGTGACCGAGGAGGACATCCCGCCCGAGGAGGCGCTCGGCATCACGTTCACCAACAAGGCGGCCGCCGAGCTGGCGGACCGCATCCGGGTCGAGCTGCCCGACCTCGCCGCGGCGGGACGCGAGGTTCAGGTGGCCACCTACCACGGCTTCGCCTACGACCTGCTGCGCGAGTTCGGAGCGGCGGTGGGCGTCGAACGCGACAGTCCGGTGGTCACCGCCGGCTACGCCCGCCAGCTCCTGCGCGACGCGCTCGGCGCCGGGCACTTCGAGGCCATCGATCTCACCCATGCGGCCGGCCGCGTCGACGACCTCGCGCTGCTCGCCGCCCAACTCGGGGACCACCTGCTGGAGCCGGCGGAGCTGGCCGCAGCGGCTCGGTGGGAAGACGCCGTCGGCGAGCAGCGATCCGAGCTGCTCGCCGCTCTCGTCTCGTATCAGGCGGCCAAGCGCCGCATCGGCGCCGTCGACTACGCCGACCTCATCCGCCTCGCCCACCGGCTGCTCACAGAGCGGCCGGACATCGCCGCGGTCGTCCGGGGCCGCTACCGGGTGGTGTTGCTCGACGAGTACCAGGACACCAATCCCGCCCAGCGGGAGCTGCTGCGAGTGTTCGGCGCCGGGTTCCCGGTGACCGCGGTGGGCGATCCCGACCAGACGATCTACGAGTGGCGGGGGGCCTCCCTGGACAACTTCGCCGGGTTCCCGGAGCACTTCCCGGAGCCCGGCGGCGGCCCGGCCCGCACGCTGCCGCTGCGGCTCAACCGGCGCTCCGACCGGGCGATCCTGGCAGCCGCCAACACGGTCCGCTCCCGCATCGACGCCGGAGGCGCCGACCTGACGCCTCGCGACGGTGCCGGCCCGGGCCGGGTCGTCTGCGGCTGGTTCCGAACCGCGCTCGCGGAGGCGAGCTGGGTGGCCGGCGAGGTCCGCCGGCTCCACGACGAAGAGGGGGTCGCCTGGCGGGACATCGGCCTGTTGTTCCGCAAGAACCAGCAGATCGGCCTGGTGCGCGACGCGCTGGCGGCGGCCGGAGTCCCGGTAGAGGTGGCGGCGCTCGGCGGACTGCTGGGCGTCCCCGAAGTCGCCGACCTCCACGCCTGGCTGCGGATTCTCGGCAGGCCCGCCGATGCGCCGGGGCTGGTGCGGATCCTCCTCGGCAGCCGCTTCCGGCTCGGCATGGGCGATCTGGCCCCGCTGGCCGGGTGGGTGCGGGAACGGCAGCGCCACCGGCGCGACGACGACGAGTCGGTGCCCGAGTGGACGATGCTCGAGGCCATCTACGAGCTCGACCAGTGCGAAGGGTCGAGCGACGAGGCCCGCGCCCGCCTGGCCGAGTTCCTCGACCTGTACCGGGGTCTGCTCCAGGAAGCGCAGGGAACCACGCTCGTGGAGCTGTGCCGGCGCATCCTCGACCGAACCGGCGCCTGGCCCGAGGTCGAGGCGATGGACGACGCCGCCCGGCTCTCGGCCCGGCTCAACCTGTACCGGTTCCTCGACCTGGCCGAGGAGTGGAGCCCTCTGGAGGGCCGGCCGTCGCTCGACGCGTTCCTCGACTACCTCGACCTCCTCACCGAGGACGGAGGGAACGACGAGCTGGACACGGCCCGGCTCGGCGGCGCCGACGCCGTCGCCCTGCTCACGGTGCATCGCGCCAAAGGTCTCGAGTGGCCGGTGGTGTTCCTGCCGGCGTTGTGCCGCGGCACGTTCCCCGCCACCATGCGGCGGCGGGAGGACCCACTGGCCTACCCGCAGTACCTCCCCCAGGTGCACCGCCTCGACGCCGACCGCCTCGCTCCTCTGCCCGCCGACGACAAGGAGCGGGCCGACGTGCTCAAGACCCGCCACCAGGCCCAGGAGTGGCGCACGGCGTACGTGGCCGTCACCAGGGCGAAGCAGCGCCTGTACGGCACCGGAGCATTCTGGTTCAGCCCCGTCCAGCCCAAGGCGCGGAGCGAGCTGTACGAGGTACTCGCCGAGCTCGAAGGCACCGTCGTCGTGGAGGACGTGACGGAGGCGGGCGACCCACCGCCTCCGCCGCGGGTGGCCGCCCTCACCGAGGCCGGCCCCGACCCCCACTTCGACGACTGGCAGGAAGCGTTGCGGCGCGCCGTCGCCGACCCGTCGTGGCCGGAGGCGGAAGCCGAGCGACGCGGCCGGTTGGAGCCGTACCATGCCCAGATGGAACAGCTGCGGATCGTGCTCGACGGCCTGCCGGAGCCGGCGCCGCCCGAGCCGGAGGACTCCCGCTTCGCGACGTCGGTCACCGGCCTCGTCACCTACGCCCGCTGCCCTTTGCAGTTCCAGTGGAGCGAAGTCGATCGACTCCCCCGCCGCCCATCGGCCGCGGCGCGCCGGGGCGCGGAGGTCCACCGCAAGATCGAGCTCCACAACCGGGGCGCGCTGGCCCTCGAAGACGCCGACGAGGGCTTCTACGACCTGCCCGAAGCGGAGGCGGCGCCCGGCAGCGTGTCGGCGGCGGCCGCCTTCGCAGCGTTCCTCGAATCTCGCTTCGCGGACGACCGCCCCCTGCTCGTCGAGGCGCCGTTCGACCTGGAGGTCGGGGCGGGTCGGGTGCGGGGGCGGATCGACGCGGTCTACGAGCCGGCCCCGGGAACCTGGGAGATCGTCGACTTCAAGAGCGGCCGGCCTTCCGGCGACCCGGCGAACCGAGTCCAGCTCGAGGCATATGCGGTTGCCGCCCACGACATCGACCTCGCGGCCGAGCGGCCCACCCGCGTGCAGGTCACGTTCGCCTACTTGGGGGACGGCCTCGCCGAGACGACCGAGGTCGTCGACGAACCCTGGCTCGACGGCGCCCGCGCCCACCTCGACCAGTTGGTCACCGCGGCCGCGGCGGGCGAGTTCCCGGCGATGCCGGGGCCGGCGTGCGCCTCGTGCGACTTCGTGCGGTTCTGCGCAGACGGCCGGGCCTGGCTGGAGACCGGCTCTTGATCGCCGTCGCGGCGCTGGCCGGCTACCTGATCGGCAGCATCCCGACCGCCGATTGGCTGGCGCGGCTGGCGGGCCACGATCTGCGCAACTCCGGGACCGGCAACCCCGGCACCGCGAACGCACTCGGGCTGGCCGGGCCGAGGGTGGCGATGACGATCCTCGCCATCGACGCCGCCAAAGGAGCGGCGGCGGTGCTGCTCGGCAGAGTGGTCGCCGGGGATGCGGGCGGGCTGGTCGCCGGCTTCGCCGCCATCGCCGGCCAGATCCTCAACCCGTGGTTCCGATTCCGAGGTGGCAAGGGGCTCGGGGTCTCGCTGGGCGTCGTCAGCATGCTGTTCCCGTTCGCCGTCATGATCCTGGCGCCGGGGATCGTGATTGCCGCCCGCTTGCTCCGGTCGGTCGCCAAAGGAGCCCTGGTGGCGCTGGCCGGCTTCCTGATCGTCGGCGTCGTGTGGTGGGCCGCGGACCTGCCCAACCTGTGGGGCGTCCGGGCCGGCTGGCAACTCGCGACGTTCACGGCGGCGGCCGCGGCCTTGATCGCCCCCAAGTTCGCGATGGACGTTCGCGAGGCTGCCGCGGCACGACCCGTCGCGCAGGCGCCGGCGCCCTGAAGCTGTTCGAGGAGACGCGGCCGCGGGAGGTCGGACGGCGCCGGCGCGAACCACAGCTAGGCTCGGCGCATGCCTGTACTCACCATCTGGTCGGACCTGACCTGCCCTTGGGCCTACGTCGCCGCGCTGCGCCTCCACCGGACGCGCGACCGCCTGGGCGCCGACGAGGTCGACTTCGATTTCCGCGCCTACCCCCTCGAGCTGACGGCGGACGGCGCACCCGGCGAGCACCAGGTGCGCGCCGACATGGGCGCCCTCGTTCAGACCGAGGGCGGCGGTTTCAGCTCCTACGACGGGACCGGGTGGCCCGCGACCACGGTGCTCGCCTTCGAGGCACAGAAGTGGGGATTCTCGATTGGACAGGACATCGGGGAACGGTTCGACCTGGCGCTGCGGCGCGGCTTCTTCCTGCACTCGCACAACCTCGGGCTGCGGCGTGAGCTGCTGGCGGTCGCCGAGACGGAAGGACTGGCCTCGGCCGACCTGGCGGCCGCACTCGACGACGGCCGCTTCCGCAAGGCGGTCGCGACCGACGCGTACGAGGCGATCGAAGCGGACCTGGAGGGTTCACCGACGGTCGTGTTGTCCGATGGAACCGCGCACTACAACCCGGGGATCACCCTCACCAGGGTGCGGGGACTCGCCCACATCGAAGGTGATCACCCTTCGGTCTACGAGGAGATCATCCGCAACGCGGCGATGGACGACTGACGACGCCGCTCGCTCACAGCACCTTGCCGCCGGCGACCTCGAGCACGATCGTCACGGGCCCTTCGTTGACGAGGCGAACGTCCATCATCGCCCCGAACCTGCCGGTCCGGCAGTCGACGCCGTGGCCGGCGATCTGCTCCGCCAGCCGTTCGAGGAGCGGCTCGGCCATTTCGGGCGCGGCCGCGCCGGTGAACGAGGGCCGCCGACCCTTGCGGGCATCGCCGAGCAGCGTGAACTGGCTGACGATCAGGACCGCCCCACCGACGTCCGCCACCGACAGGTTCATCTTCCCGTCCGAGTCGGCGAATATCCGTAGCCCGGCCAGCTTGGCGGCGAGGGCGACGCACTCCGCATCGCCGTCGTCGTGGCCCACACCAACCAGCACCAGGAGGCCGCGCCCGATGGCGGCCACCTGATCACCGCCGACGAGCACCGCCGCCTCGCTCACCCGCTGCACCACAGCTCTCACCGGAACCTCCCGAAGCGGATCGGCAGCCTACCGGCCGTCGCAGAGTCTTCTCGACTGGCTCACCGATCTCGAACATGGCGGCCCGATCGTGGAGGAGCACGCACCTGAAGCCCAGCAAGGAGGTGTGACGTGCGCAAGCGACTCGTGACGGTCATGGCGTTGGTGACGGCGCTGCTGATGGTGAGTGGGCTGGCAGTGGCCCAGGAGGCCGACACCCAAGACGACGGTGTGGTTCTCCACGGCCACGGCAAGCTGTGGGCCAGGGGCAAAGGCACTGCCGTCCTCAACATGGGCGGCACGCTGCGGATGCATATTCGGGGCAACGTGGTGATCACCGACATCGCCGGGGATGCGACGATCGTCATCAACGGCGGGGAAGCCGCACCGCCGGCCGACCTCGCCGAGGACGGCGGGACGACGGTGGTGCTGGAG
>CAYGCW010000199.1:0-5512 GCA_964348465.1 uncultured Acidimicrobiia bacterium
AGCCGAAGACAGCCGAGACCGATGCCAAGGCCGATACGGCCACCAAGTCGGCGGCCAAGCCGAAGACAGCGGAGGCCGGCGGCACGCAGAAGGCAGGCAAGCCCGAAGCCGGCGCAGAGACCGTAGAGGAGGCGTGAGCCATGTCCAAGACCAAGTCCGGCGGCTCCACCCGTAACGGCCGCGATTCCGCGGCCAAGCGGCTCGGGCCCAAGGTGTTCGACGGCCAGCGGGTGACTGCCGGCTCGATCCTCGTTCGCCAGCGTGGGACCCGCATCCACCCCGGGTGGAATGTCGGTCGCGGCAAGGACGACACCCTCTTCGCCAAGGTCGAGGGCACCGTCGAGTACGGCACCCGACGCGGCCGCCGGCTCGTCAGCGTCATCGCCGACGACTGACCGCCGGGACGGCGCCCGGTGTTCGTCGACCGCATCACGGTGCACGTGCGCGGTGGCGATGGCGGCGCCGGCGTCTCCAGCTACCGTCGCGTCAAGGGCAGGCCGCGCGGCCGGCCCGAGGGCGGCTCGGGCGGCAGCGGCGGCGACGTGTACGTGGTAGCCGACCCCGCCATGTCGTCGCTGCTCGAATACCAGCGGCGGCCGCACCGCAGGGCAGGCTCCGGCACCCACGGCGAGGGGGGCCTCCAGCACGGCCGGGCGGGTGACGACCTCCACCTCCCCGTTCCGCTGGGTACGGTGGTCTACGACGAGGACGGCACGATGCTGGCCGACCTCGTGGAACCGGGGCAGCGGGTGCGGGTGGCGTCCGGGGGGCGAGGGGGGCGCGGCAACGCCTCCTTCACCGGGCCGGCTCGCAAAGCCCCGGCGTTCGCGGAACAAGGTGAGTACGGCGAGCAGCATGCGATCACGCTCGAGCTGAAGCTGCTGGCAGACGCCGCGCTGGTCGGGTTCCCCAACGCAGGCAAGAGCACCTTGATCTCTGCGGTCTCCGCTGCGAAGCCCAAGATCGCGGACTACCCGTTCACCACCCTCGAGCCCCACCTCGGCGTCGTGCGCATCGGTGAGCGCGAGTTCGTCATGGCCGACATCCCCGGCCTCATCGAAGGCGCCGCCGATGGCCGGGGCCTCGGACACGAGTTCCTCCGCCACACCGAGCGGGCCCGGGCGCTGGTCGTGTTGCTCGACCCTTCGCCTCTCCAGGAGCGGCCCGTCCCCGAGCAGCTGGCGGTCCTGGGAGAGGAGCTGCGCCGCCACTCGCCGGCATTGGCCGCCCGGCCCCGCGTGGTGGCGGTCAACAAGGCCGACCTCCCGGAGGCCGCGGCGGCGGTGGCCGCCGTGCGGGAGATCGCCGGAGGCGACGTGCTGCTGATCTCTGCGGTGACCGGTGCCGGGCTCGACCGCCTGCTGCACGCTGTCGCCGACGCAGTGGAGCAGGCCGAGCGAGCGGCTCCCGAGCGGGAGGGGTTCGTGTTGCACCGCCCCGCCCCGCCCGGCTTCGAGGTCGGCCACGACGGCGAGACATGGGTCGTCGCGGGCCGGGCCGCCGAGCGTGCGGTGGCGCTAGCCGACCTGACGGTGCTCGAAGCCGCCGACTACGCAGCACGCCGCCTGGCGCGTCTCGGGGTCGACGACGCGCTCAGGGCAGCCGGGGCCCGACCGGGGGACGAGGTCCGCATCGGAGATCTGGTGTTCGAGTTCCGGGCCGACGAGCACGACCCCGGGGACGGCGAGCATCGCGAGGGGGAGGAGGAGTGAGGACCGCGGCGCCCCCGGGCCGGCCGATCGTGGTGAAGGTGGGCTCGTCCAGCCTGACGCGGGCCGGGGTGGGCATCGTCCCCGAAGCGGTGGCCCGGGTAGTCGACGAGGTGGCTCGCAGCTGGGAGCGAGGCCGGCCGACCGCGCTCGTAACGTCCGGCGCCGTGGCCGCCGGGCTGCCCGTGCTCGGGCTCGACCGTCGGCCGAAGGAGCTGGCGGCCCTCCAGGTGGCGGCGGCCGTCGGGCAGGGCCGCCTCATGGAGCGCTACACGGCGGAGTTCTCGACCCGCGGCCGGGTGGCCGGACAGGTCCTGCTCACCAAGGACGTGCTGGCGCATCGCAGCCAGTACCTCAACGCCAGGGCGGCACTGGAGCGGATGCTGGCGGAGGGCGTCGTGCCGATCGTCAACGAGAACGACACCGTCGGCATCGACGAGCTGCGGCTCGGCGACAACGACCGGCTGGCTGCAGTGGTGTCGCATCTCGTCGGCGCCGCGCTGCTGGTCATCCTCACGGACACTCCCGGCCTCTACTCGGGCGATCCCCGCTTCCGCGACGACGTGGAGCTGTTGCGGGCCGTCCGCCACACCGATGAGGTGCTCGACGAGGTAGTGCACGGTCCATCCGGGCCGCTCGGCTCCGGCGGCGTTGCGACCAAGGTGGCCGCCGCTCGCATGGCGGCCTGGTCGGGCATCCCGACCGTCGTCGCCTCCGCCTCCGACGGCGACGTGCTCGCCAAGGCGGCCGCCGGAGAGGAGGTCGGCACCTGGGTCGAGCCGCACTTCGCCGGTCTTTCGGCCCGCAAGCTCTGGGTGGCGTTCGGCCAGCCGTCGGAGGGGACGATCGCCGTCGACGCCGGCGCCGCCCGCGCGCTGGTACGCCGGGGGAGCTCGCTGCTGGCGGTGGGGATCACGTCGGTCACCGGCAGGTTCCCGGCCGGGGCGGCGGTGGAGGTGGTCGGGCCCGACGGCGCCCTGATCGGGAAGGGCCTGGTGGCGCTCGATGCCAGGGCCATCGACGAGGCTCGCGGCCGCCACAGCTCGGAGGTGGGGGGCGAGATCATCCACCGCGACGATCTGGTGGTGCTGGCCGGCGATTGACCACGGCGCGTGCGCCCATCACAATCTGCCGCGCAAATCCTTGGACCGCACCTCCCGGGGTCCTAGCGTCGCAGCGATGAGGGCGCCTCGCTGCTCGAGCGCAACGGATTGATGATCCCCACCTTGTTCACTCTTGGGCCGCTGGCAGTGCCGACCCACGAGTTCTTCATCGGCATCGGCGTGCTCGTCGCCGGCCTCACGTTCCTCTCCGAAGCCCGCCGTCGCGACGAGCTCGACGACCGCATCCTGGCCGTACTGCTCGGGGCGCTCGTGGGAGCGGCGGTGTTCGCCAAGCTCGCCACCGCCTGGCGCTATCTGCAGACCGAGCCCGATCCCTCGCTGGCGGGGATCTGGCTGCACGGCGGTCGCAGCGTGCTCGGCGGCCTGGCCGGCGCCTACCTCGGGGCGGTGATCGCCAAGCGGATCGTCGGGTACCGCGCCAGCACCGGTGACCTCTTCGCTCCGGCGGTCGCCGTCGGCATGGCGATCGGGCGCGTGGGGTGCTTCCTCACCGAACAGGTGGGAACCGCCACCTCGCTGCCGTGGGCCGTGACCGTGAACGCCGAAGTGGCGGCCCGGATCCCGATGTGCCCGGGCTGCGTCGCCGGCACGCCGATGCACCCTTCGTACCTCTACGAGATCGCCTTCCACCTCGTCATGTTCGCGGTGCTGTGGCGGCTGCGGGACCGGTGGGCCGTGCGAGGGGAGTCCTTCAAGGTGTACTTGCTGGCATACGGGATCTTCCGGTTCGGCCTGGAGTTCGTGCGGGGCAACCCGATGATGTTCGGCGGGCTCACCGGCTCCCAACTCTTCCTGCTGGCGACCGTGCCCTTGCTCGCTGCCTACTTCGCACGCCGCGTGCGGTCCGGCGCTCCCGACGTCGAGGGTGCCCCGGCATGAGCGACGACCGTACCCCGCAGCTCGGCCAGCCACCACCGCGGCCGCCCAACTCCGGCTGGCGGATCGCCGCCGGCGTGCTCGCCGGCATCCTGGTCCTCCCGGCCGCTCTCCTGGCGCTGGCAGCCACCAGCCACGCGGCGGGGCCGGTCATCGTGCTGATCGCGTTCATCCTGATCGTCATCGTCAACGCCGAGCGGGGCTTCGCCCTCGGTGCCGGTATCGGCTGCGCCGCCGCCGTGCTCGTCGGGGGTGGCGGCTGCCTCCTCCTCATAAGAAGCCTGGGTTACTGATCGTGGCGACTCCGGGTCCAGGGATGCCGGTCCGTTCGGAGCGGATATTGCGGTACGTCGGCGCCTTCTGTCCGTTGTGCCACGAAGAGCAACCTGAAAGACCGCTGGAGAGCGTGGCTCGGCTGGGCGGCTACCTGGCAGAGAGCGAGGAACGCGTGTGGCTGGTGCGGGGATGCCCGCGCCACGGTCGAGTAGTGACGATGTACGACGAATCGCCGGAGATCCTCGAGTATCTGGAACAGTGGACCGCTCCCACCAAGGTCCACGTTCCCGACTCGCATGGCAACTACGACCCGGTGCCCGCCGCCTATCTCCGGGGACTCGGCGAGATGCAGACCCAGCACACCTGCATCCTGCTCGAGGACATCACCGAGTCGTGCAACTTGCGCTGCCCTACGTGCTACGCAGGGTCGACACCGGCTCTCACCGGTGTGGCGAGCGCCGCCGACGTCATCGCCAATGTCGACCAGCGCATCGCGAGGGAGAACGGGAAGCTGGACGTCCTGATGATCTCCGGCGGGGAGCCGACCATCCACCCGCAGTTCACGGAGATCGTGGCGGCCGTCCTCGAACGGCCGGTGGTGCGGGTGATCGTCAACACCAACGGCGTCGAACTGGCGCGTAACGATCGCATCCTCGAGTTCCTCGCGCAGCACCGCGAACGGGTCGAGGTCTACCTCCAGTTCGACGGATTCCGGGCATCCACCTACAAGCACCACCGCAACGCCGACCTGCGGCGGGTGAAGCAGCTGGCGGTAACCCGTCTCTCGCAGTCCGGCGTGTTCCTCACGTTGACGATGACGGCGGCGCTCGGCGTGAACGACGACGAGATCGGGGCCGTCCTCCTCCATGCTCTCGACACGCCGTTCGTCGGCGGGGTGTCGATCCAGCCCCAGTTTGGCTCCGGCCGCAGCGGAGCGATCGACCCGATGAACCGCCTCACCCACACCGGAGTGCTCGCCCGCCTCGGGCCGCAGACCAACGGGCTGGTCACGTGGCGCGACCTGACGGCGCTGCCATGCTCCCATCCCCACTGCGCCTCGGTCGGCTACATGATCCGGGGCGACGATGGAGAGTGGCGGTCGCTCGTGGCGACCATCGGCCACGAACGCCTCAAGCAGCACCTCGACCTCGTCTCCAACCACATGGGCGACGACGAGCTGCCGGCGACCTTGCGCACGCTCGTGAGGGAGTCGCTGCTCGGGTTGCTGAGCGATCAGACGTCGCTTTCCCATCCGACCGTGACCGAGCTGTTCCGCAATGTCTGCCAGAACTGCGACCTCGGACTGGGCACGCTGCTGCGCATGGCGGGCAAGCTCGGTGGTCGGCGGCGGATGCGGGAGATGCTCGCCACCCGCATCAAGCGCGTCACCGTGAAGCCGTTCATGGACATGAGCACGATGCTGGAGGAGCGACTGCTCCAGTGCTGCGTGCACGTCGGCACCCGCAGCGCCAGCCAGGACCAGTGTGTGCCGTTCTGTGCCGCCCAGGCATGGCCGCGGCTGGCGAG